>NQJI01000154.1:0-4061 GCA_002256705.1 Methylococcaceae bacterium NSM2-1 | reverse complement strand
CTAAAAGAAGCAGTGGGTGATGTGCCAGCTGTAACACTTAATTATGGCAATTTTATTCAGGCAGTGGTCGATTTTACTATTATTGCTTTTGCTATTTTTATGATGATAAAGCTTATTAATAGGCTTAAGAAACAAGAGGCTGCTCCTGTAGCCCCACCAGAACCCACTAAAGAAGAATTATTGCTGACTGAAATCAGAGATTTACTCAAGGCAAAAAATTAATTTTTATTAACGAAGGTAAACATCTGCACGATTTTATCGAGATACCTGGTAGAGACGCGATTTGCGCGTCTCTACGCAAGAGCAGTTAATCTTTCAAAAACCGCAACCCCTCGTTGTCAACATCGACTTTTATGGTATCACCAGCAGCAAAATTGCCTGCCAGTATCTCTTGTGCCAGCGGATTTTCCAGCTGTTGCTGTATCGCACGTTTCATCGGTCTTGCACCGTAAACAGGATCAAATCCTGCTTCGCCTAACAAATCCATGGCTTCGTCAGTGATTTCAAAGCCGATTTCCCTCTCCAGCAAACGTTTACGTAGTAACTCAATTTGAATTCCGGAGATGGCTCTGATTTGTTCACGTCCCAACGGATGGAAAACCACTGCCTCGTCGATCCGGTTTATAAATTCAGGTCGAAAATTTTGGCTGACTTTTTCCATCACAGCCGCTTTCATGACCGGGTAAAGCGCTTCGCCTGCCAGCTCCTGAATAATGTCAGAGCCCAGGTTTGAGGTCATCACGATGACAGTATTTCTAAAATCAACGGTTCTGCCTTGGCCATCAGTCAAGCGGCCATCATCCAGTACTTGCAACAAGACATTGAAGACATCAGGATGCGCCTTTTCAATCTCATCCATCAAAATAACCGAATACGGTTTACGTCTGACCAGTTCGGTTAAATAGCCGCCTTCTTCATAGCCTACATAACCGGGAGGCGCGCCAATCAGACGAGCGACAGAATGTTTTTCCATAAACTCGGACATATCAATACGCACCATCGCATCGACGGTATCAAACATAAATTCTGCCAGGGCTTTGCACAGTTCGGTTTTACCCACACCGGTAGGGCCCAGGAATAAAAATGAACCATTGGGACGATTGGGGTCGGATAATCCGGCTCTGGAACGTCGAATAGCATTGCTGACTGCTTTCAGGGCTTCATCCTGACCGACTACTCGTTTACTTAATTGTTCTTCCATGCGTAATAATTTGTCACGCTCGCCTTCCATCATTTTCGAGACTGGGATTCCCGTCCATTTTGATACCACTTCGGCAATTTCTTCTTCGGTGACTTTATTGCGCAGCAAGGTCATTTTTTGGGTTTCACCTGACGCCGCCATAGTCAGTTGTTTTTCCAGTGCGGGAATGATGCCATAGCGCAATTCAGCCTGCCGGTTTAAATCATTAGCGCGGCTTGCCAATTCCAGTTCGGTTCTGGCCTGTTCCAGTTTTTCCTTAATCGATGCAGAACCTTGTAATGAGGCTTTTTCCGCTTTCCAGATTTCCTCCAGATCAGAATATTCTTTTTCCAGATCACTAATTTCTTCTTCCAGTATTTCCAGGCGTTTTTTGGAAGCGGCATCGGCTTCTTTTTTCAGCGCTACCTGCTCAATTTTTAATTGGATCAAACGTCTATATAGTCTATCCATCTCTTCCGGCTTGGAATCAATTTCCATGCGTATGCGGCTGGCCGCTTCATCAATCAGATCAATTGCTTTATCCGGCAATTGCCGATCGGAAATATAGCGGTAAGATAAACTGGCTGCGGCAACAATAGCCGGGTCGGTAATATCAACGCCGTGATGCACTTCGTATTTTTCTTTCAAGCCACGCAGAATAGCGATGGTATCTTCAACGGACGGTTCGTCAACCAATACTTTTTGAAAGCGCCGTTCCAGCGCGGCATCTTTTTCGACATATTTACGATATTCGTCCAGCGTGGTTGCGCCTACGCAATGCAGTTCGCCACGCGCCAGGGCGGGTTTTAACATATTGCCGGCATCCATTGCGCCTTCTGCTTTGCCTGCGCCCACCATGGTATGCAGTTCATCAATAAACAGGATCACCTGACCTTCCTGTTTGGCGAGGTCATTTAAAACCGCTTTCAAACGTTCTTCAAATTCACCGCGAAACTTGGCGCCGGCAATTAATGCCGCCATATCCAGAGCCAACACCCGTTTGCCTTTGATGCCTTCCGGCACTTCGCCATTGACGATACGTTGCGCCAGACCTTCAACAATCGCTGTTTTACCTACGCCGGGTTCACCGATTAACACGGGATTGTTTTTGGTGCGACGCTGTAAAACCTGAATCGTTCGACGGATTTCATCATCCCTGCCGATGACGGGATCAAGTTTGCCTTGTTCCGCACGTTCCGTCAGGTCGATCGTGTATTTACTCAATGCCTGACGCTGATCTTCAGCATTGGGATCATCAACCGCCTCACCGCCACGCATTTTATCTATCGCTATTTCGACATTCTTCTTGATCACACCTGCTTTTTTGAGCAGATCATTTAAATAGCCTTTTTCCTCGCAAGCGGCTAGCAGAAACAACTCGCTGGAGATGAATTTATCGTTGCGCTTCTGGGCCAGTTTATCGGTTAAATTCAGCAGCCTGGATAATTCGTTCGAAATCTGGACATCGCCGCCCGCACCGCTGACGGTGGCGATATGCCCTAACTCCTTAACCAGTTCTGTGCGCAACGACTGCGTATTTACGCCAAGTTGAGCCAGCAACGGCTTGATACTGCCGCCTTCCTGATCCAGTAATGCCAACATCAGATGCACGGGTTCGATAAATTGATGGTCTTTTCCCAAGGCCAGACTTTGTGCATCAGCCAATGCTGTTTGAAACTTGCTGGTTAATTTATCCATCCGCATGGTGTTTACCCTTTTAAAAAGTTTTTAAGTTACTGCTAATATGAGGGAGGATCGGACAATTTTCAAGCAGACTGTTGCAGGTTAATGCAAGGTAACCCGGCAAATCTTTAAAAATGTTGTATTACGCTATCGCCAGGCATACCGCTACGCTGCTCCATGCGTTGTCCTACCTCCTGCATTCATGTCGTATAGGCACATCCGGTTTAGTAATGTAAAAAGACAATAACTTTCTGATTATTCTTTTACATTAAGCTAATAAAAAGCCTCGTTTATACGAGGCTTTTTATTTTTTTGCCTACATGATGTGTTTTGTATCGGCTACTCCTCTGGGTTTAATAAAATACTATCCATTTTATGCACGATATCAAAGGTCTTACTTGAAGCCTTGTAATCATTGATAGGCATAGCTGATGAAAATATGATAGCCCAGCAGAAACAGCAGGCCTGTCGCCAGCCCGACATGTGCAGTAATCCAGATTTTTCGAAACCAGTGTTTGCGAATATGAGTGATCTCGAAATTGCAAAGCCCGGTGAGAAAAATGGCGAAATAGACCAGACTCAAAGCTTGCAAATAAGCGAAGCCTATATGCTGGGAATGAGCATAGAAGAACACCGGCGCTAATGCACCCAGCAGTTTATGCTGATTAAGGAGTTTGGCGGCTTTTTGCATCAAGCCCTGGTTACGGAGCAGCGAGCAGTGCCATTGGTGAACGAGAAAGCCTACCAGCGCTAAGCCTGAAAGCTGTTTGTAGACATCGTCAGCTTGCAATTCTGCCAACCAGGGCCAGCTCCAATTACCGAATTCCTGTAGGGCGAAAGCCGTTAATAAAAGCACACCCAGACAAAAATAGCCTTTACTGAACACTGATTTTGTTGGAGTGCTTGCAGGGCTAATCATGGTGGATAGGATTTGCTTTTTTTGCCGGCATGGCGTGATGAGTTTATTCAACAGTATCATGACCAGACTCCTTTAACTTGTTATTCTGGCGGGAGTTGCTCAGTGTACCCAGAACAGGTAGGGTGTGCTGCGCCGTGCGTTGTAAAAACGCCTGCATGAATACTTCCAGGCTGGGCAGATAATAACCGTCGCGTGGCCAATGTTCACCGATGACGGGCGGGTGAGCAAAGGTTTTCACTTTTTCCAGATAAGCCACATAAGCATCCTGGATACCCTGAT
>NQJI01000019.1 GCA_002256705.1 Methylococcaceae bacterium NSM2-1 | reverse complement strand
GAAGAGGATGAGGCATGGGCGAGTTATCAGTAGCCGATATTGTTTTTGTCTCATTTTCATTTTCGGATTTCACATTGATTTAATCAAAACTATAATCATCCCCCTTCTTTTGGAAAACAATAATGTCTGATATAGAAATCGCCCAACGAGCCACGATGCGACCGATCATCGGTTTGGCAAAGGAACACTACGGCATCGATGCCGAACACCTGGATCCCTTCGGTCATTACAAAGCCAAAATATCATTGGAATATATCAACAGCCTGACCGATAAAACAGACGGCAAACTGATTCTGGTTACCGCTATCAGCCCTACCCCGGCGGGTGAAGGCAAGACCACGACGACAGTAGGCTTGGGCGATGCCATGAACCGCATTGGCAAAAAAACCATGATGTGCCTGCGTGAACCTTCATTAGGCCCCTGCTTTGGTGTAAAAGGCGGCGCTGCGGGCGGCGGTCACTCCCAAGTTGTGCCCATGGAAGACATCAACCTGCATTTTACCGGCGACTTTCATGCTATCGGCGTGGCGCATAATCTGTTATCAGCATTGATTGACAACCACATCAATCACGGTAATGCACTGGATATAGATCCAAGACGAATCCAATGGAAACGGGTTGTTGATATGAACGACCGCGCCCTGCGTAATATCGTGGTCGGCATGGGTGGCGCTGCGAATGGCTATTTGCGTGAAGACGGTTATGACATCGTGGTAGCCTCCGAGGTCATGGCGATTCTTTGCCTGGCCACCAGTCGCGCTGATCTTAAAGAACGTCTGGGACGCATAGTCATCGGCTATAAATCCGACAAAGTCACACCCGTGTATGCGCGTGATTTGAATGCCCAGGGCGCCATGGCAGCCTTATTAAAAGATGCCATCAAACCTAATCTGGTACAAACCCTGGAAAACAACATCGCTATTATACACGGTGGTCCCTTTGCCAATATTGCCCATGGCTGCAACACGGTAACTGCCACCAAAACAGCGTTAAAACTGGCTGATTATGTAGTGACCGAAGCGGGTTTCGGGGCTGACTTGGGGGCTGAAAAATTTATTGATATAAAATGTCGCATGTCAGGCTTAAAACCCTCGGCAGTGGTTTTGGTTGCAACCATCAGAGCGCTTAAATTCCATGGCGGTGTAGCCAAAGATGCCCTAAACAGCGAAAATCTGGCAGCGCTTGAACAAGGTTTTGCCAATCTTGAACGTCACTACCACAACATTACCCAACATTACGGCTTGCCTTGTGTGGTGTGCATTAACCATTTCACATTTGATACCGAAGCAGAAATCACTTTACTACAACAAAAATGTAGCGCATTAGGCGCGACCAGTGTGCTTTCCAAGCATTGGGCAACAGGTAGCGCAGGCGCAGAAGCCTTAGCGCAGGCCGTCATTAACATTGTTGACCACCGCGAACCTGAATTTACCTACGTCTATGATGAAAACCTCAGCTTGTGGGAAAAAATCGAAGCGATTGCTACCAAGTTATACGGTGCGGCCGGAATCACCGCCAACGCCAAAGTAAAAGCCCAACTCGCCGCCTGGGATAGCGATTACGGAAAATTCCCGATCTGCATGGCAAAAACTCAAATGTCGTTTTCAACAAATCCCACAGTTAAAGGCGCACCCTCCGGACACACGCTGGAAATTCGAGAGGTCAGGCTAGCTAACGGCGCAGGTTTTATTGTTGCTATTGCAGGCGATATAATGACCATGCCGGGCTTACCCAAAGTGCCTGCGGCAGAAAGGATTGATATTGATGATGATGGTAGAATAACGGGGTTGTTTTAGATCCGTAACTCAGGTAACTCACAAAAAATAAACCGCCACAGATTCACAGATTTAATTTATTTATAATCTGTAAATCTGTGGCAACTTCGGAGTGACTATGAATAACCCTCTACTGTCTGTCGAAAATCTCAGCGTCACCTTCAATCATCAGCAGAGGGTTGTTGATGACATCAGTTTTGCTATCTATCCAGGCGAAACTTTTGTGTTAATCGGCGAATCAGGATCCGGCAAATCCATCACAGCATTGTCAGTTCTGAGATTATTGCCCAACAATGCCCGGCTCAAAGCCAGCGCCATCAGTTTGCAAGATGATAACCTGATAAAACGTTCTGAATTTGAGCTGTGTAAAATTCGCGGCAGACGAGACGCATCGGTTTGATTTTTCAAGAACCCATGTCATCACTGAATCCGGTGATGACCATCGGTCAGTCAAATCAAAGAAGTCATAAAAATTCATTTTTCTTTGCCCAGGACGACAGCCATTACAACAGGTATTGCAACTATTGCAGCATGTTAAAATACCCGAGCCGCAACAGCGAATTAAGGATTATCCGCATCAACTTTCGGGCGGTTAAAGGCAACAGGTGATGATTGCCATAGTCTTTGCAGGCAAACCGGATTTATTAATTGCCGATGAAATTGCCGTAATGTATCAGGGGAAAATTATTGAACACGGCAGTGTAGAGCAGCTACTGTCACAACCTGAACATACCTATACAAAAAAGCTGTTGGATGCTGTTCCGGTTTTGAATATCGAAAAATAATCCGGCAAATTTCAACACAGTTTTGTGTTATCCTACATGGCTAAATTTTATTCAATAAATTCTCATACCACTTTATGCGAACTCGCGTTAAAATTTGCGGTTTTACCCGTGTTGAAGATGCTGTTTATGCAGCTCACTTGGGCATAGACGCAATTGGTTTGGTGTTTTACCCCCCCAGCCCACGACATGTTGAGATTGAACAGGCAATCAGGATTGTCAATGCCCTGCCCGCTTTTACCTCGGTTGTTGCTTTGTTTGTCGACGAACAGGAAACACAGATACGCAAGGTTTTGTCGAAGGTCTCGATTGACTGTCTGCAGTTTCATGGTGATGAACCTGCCGAGGCTTGCAGAGTTTATGGTAAACGGTACATTAAAGCAGTAAGAATGCAGGATGGGATTGATATAGGCGCATTGGCACGGCACTATCATGATGCAGCAGGGTTGTTGCTGGACGCTTTCCATCCGGGCACGAAAGGCGGAACAGGCAGTCGATTTGACTGGGAGTTGATTCCCGAGCAATGTACTTTGCCTGTCATACTGGCGGGTGGTTTGGATGAAACCAACGTCAAACAGGCTGTACAAAAAGTAAAACCATACGCGCTAGATGTGAGTAGCGGAGTGGAAGCAGAAAAAGGTGTTAAAGACTCGCTTAAAATGGCGGCATTTATAAAACAAGTTTATGAGGGTGACAGAGTAACAACATGACCGAAAAATATAATATGCCCGATGAGCGGGGACATTTTGGCCCGTACGGCGGAATTTTTGTAGCTGAAACATTGATTCCGCCTATTCAGGAATTAAATGCAGCCTATCATCAGTATTTAAAGGATCCGGAATTTATAGCGGAACTGGATGCTGATTTAAAAAATTATGTAGGACGACCTTCGCCTTTATACCATGCAGAGCGCTGGAGCCGTGAACTGGGTGGCGCACAAATCTATTTAAAACGTGAGGACCTTAATCATACAGGCTCTCATAAAATCAATAATACTGTGGGCCAGGCGTTATTGGCAAAACGTATGGGTAAGACGCGTATTATTGCTGAAACCGGAGCAGGTCAACATGGCGTTGCAACGGCTACAGTTGCCGCAAGACTAGGTCTGGAATGCGTGGTTTATATGGGCTCCGTTGACGTTGCCCGGCAGTCTTTAAACGTGTATCGCATGAAGTTGCTGGGTGCAAAAGTAGTCGCTGTTGAGTCAGGGTCTAAAACCCTGAAAGATGCATTGAACGAAGCGCTCAGGGATTGGGTGACCAATGTTGATAATACTTTTTATATTATTGGCACGGTTGCAGGCCCACATCCCTATCCAGCCATGGTGAGAGATTTCCAGGCGATTATTGGCCGTGAATCCAAGCAGCAATGTCAAGAAGCTACAGGACGTTTACCCGATGCTTTAGTGGCTTGTGTAGGCGGCGGTTCAAATGCTATCGGTTTGTTTTATCCCTTTATTGAAGATGAATCGGTAAAAATGTACGGCGTTGAAGCAGCGGGTGATGGCATTGCCACTGGGCGGCATTCAGCTCCGTTGTGTGCCGGCCGACCGGGTGTATTACATGGGAATCGCACCTATTTAATGGCTGATGATGACGGTGAAATTATCGAGACCCATTCTATATCGGCAGGTCTGGATTATCCCGGCGTTGGCCCTGAACATGCGTGGTTAAAAGACACGGGGCGGGCAACTTACGTTAATATAACCGACACCGAAGCGCTGGAAGGTTTTTATGCCTTGACGCGTATGGAAGGCATTATTCCTGCACTGGAATCCAGCCATGCTATGGCTTACACCATGAAACTTGCGCCCACTATGAACAAAGACGAAATCATTATTGTAAACCTGTCCGGTCGTGGCGATAAAGATATGCAAACAATGGCCAAACGTGAGGGGATAGAACTGTGAGCCGATTAGCCGCCAAATTTGAAGAACTTGCCAGAACAGGTCGCAAGGCATTAATCCCGTTTATCACTGCAGGTGATCCAAGACCTGATTTTACCGTGCCGATGATGCACGCCATGGTGAAGGCAGGCGTTGATGTTATTGAGCTGGGCGTGCCATTTTCTGATCCGATGGCCGATGGGCCTGTTATTCAACGCGCCAGTGAACGCGCTTTGGCTCATAAAATGAGCCTAAGACGAACCCTGGAGATTGCTACTGAATTCAGAAAAACCGATCAAGAAACCCCCGTTGTGCTTATGGGCTATTTGAACCCGATTGAAACCATGGGTTATGAGAATTTTGCCAATGCCGCACAACGCGCCGAGATTGACGGTGTTTTAACCGTTGATTTACCTCCTGAAGAAGGACTTGAATGCAGTGTTTTGTTAAAGGCGCGCGGCATTGATCCTATTTTTCTGCTGGCGCCCAACAGCAGCGATGAACGTGTAAAAAAAATGGATGCGGCGGGTAGTGGTTATATTTATTATGTTTCACTTAAAGGCGTAACCGGTGCAGGGCATTTGAATACTGCGGATGTCGAAAATAAGCTGCAACAAATCAGAGCAAATACGCAATTGCCTGTCGCTATTGGTTTTGGTGTAAAGGACGCGCAGACAGCAAAGACTATCGCCAATATAGGCGATGGTGTTGTTATCGGTAGCACCCTGATTAGTAAAATTGAAGCAAATTTGGATGATCTGGAAAAGGCTAAAAACGAAATTGTTGAATTGTTAGCATCCATACGTCAGGCGCTGGATAGTTAGAGAGCGTAATCATGAGCAGTGTGAGAAAGCACTATGGAGCATATGAATGAGTTGGTTTGAAAAATTACTTCCCAAGACAATTAGAACAGAAGGATCCAGTAAAAAAGGTGCTGTGCCTGAAGGATTGTGGACTAAGTGCCCTAGCTGTAATGCGATTCTTTACAACACAGAACTGGAGAGAAATCTCAGTGTCTGTCCAAAATGCGAGCATCACATGCGTATTACTGCCAGAACGCGGTTGGCTATGTTTCTGGATGAGGACGGGCGCGAAGAAATCGGAAAAAACATTAAGCCTGTCGATCCGTTAAAATTTAAAGATACTAAAAAATATAAAGATCGAATAATTCAGGCGCAAAAACAAACCAAGGAAAATGATGCCCTTGTCGTCATGAAGGGGCAACTAAAAGGCAACGATATTGTTGCTGCCGCCTTTGACTTCAAATTTATGGGCGGATCAATGGGTTCTGTGGTAGGTGAACGTTTTGTTCGCGGCGTCAACAAGAGTGTTGATCTAGGTATACCATTTATTGTATTTACGGCTAGTGGTGGCGCAAGAATGCAGGAATCACTGTTTTCCTTGTTTCAAATGGCAAAAACCAGCGCTGCATTAACCAGACTGTCCGAAGCTGGGATCCCCTATATCTCTTTTATGACGGACCCGACGATGGGCGGCGTGTCAGCCAGCTTAGCCATGCTGGGAGATATTAATATTGCAGAACCCAATGCCTTGATTGGTTTTGCAGGGCCCAGAGTGATAGAGCAAACCGTCCGTGAAAAATTGCCTGAGGGTTTTCAGCGTAGCGAGTTTTTACAGGAGCATGGCGCGATTGATATGATTGTTGATAGACGTGAAATGCGCGATAAAATTTCCAGCATTTTGGCGCTATTAATGGCAGGTAAAGCAAAACCTTCTGTATCAATTGCAACAACTTCAATGACCGCTGAAACTGAAGAAGTTGTCGAGTGTCCTTCTGATCAGGAATAACTTACCTCCCCAAAACTCGCCTAATGATGCATTTTGATTCGCTAAAGGACTGGCTGGATTGGCAAGAAAGCTTACATCCCTTGGCAATAGACATGGGACTGGAGCGGACAGCACAGGTTTATCATGCACTTAATCCTGATTGCATCAAACCCCCAACCATTACTGTTGCAGGAACAAACGGAAAAGGCTCATGTATTGCTTATCTTGAGGCCATTTACAGGGCGCAGGGCTACCGTGTGGGCGCTTATTCTTCTCCACATATCCTGAAATATAACGAAAGAATAAAAATAGACGGTAAACCTGTATCGGATGAACTGATTTGCGAGGCCTTTGCAAGAATAGAATCGGTTAGAGGCAATACCTCACTAAGCTATTTTGAATTCGGTACACTGGCTGCACTTGATATATTCTGGCGTTCAGGCCTGGATATTCAGTTGCTTGAAGTAGGTTTAGGCGGTCGGCTTGATGCGGTCAATATTGTCGACCCCGATGTATCGTTGATAAGCAGTATCGGTATTGATCATGTTGATTGGCTAGGTGCAACACGCGAAGCAATAGGACAGGAAAAGGCCGGCATATTCCGGGCGAAAACTCCCGCTATTGTCGGAGATTGCAATCCCCCCGAATCATTGTTGCAAAGTGCAGTTGATAAAGATGCCCTGCTGTATTGTATCGGCAAGGATTTCGGTTATAAAAAGAATACCACAGACTGGGATTGGTTTGCGGGTGATCTACACATTGACCAATTGCCCGAGCCGGGTTTAAAAGGCGAGCATCAATACCGTAATGCCTCAGCCGTTATTTTAGCAGTGGAAGTATTGGCAAAAAGCCTGCCGGTAAGCGACATGTCAATTCGAACCGGACTTAAAAATACCCTGTTACCCGGCCGGTTCCAATTAATTAATGATAAAATCCCGGTGCTATTAGATGTTGGACATAATCCGGAGGCGGTCAAAACATTAGTTGATTATCTGAACATGACTTTCCCCGGTAAAAAGATACACGCGGTTTTTTCAATGATGAAAGACAAGGACATAGCAGGTGTACTCGAAATCATGAATCCTGTAGTCTACGACTGGTTTTTTGCACCGTTAACCAATCCAAGAGCAGCGACAGAACCCCTTATGCGCGAGATTTTTTCACAAAGCTCAGTGGCCCGTGTATCCTTTGGTTTTACCGGTTTTGCAGAAGCATTTAACGCTGCAAAAAACCAGGCGCAAGAAGATGATTTGCTGCTGGTTTTTGGATCTTTCTTTTTAGTATCTGATTGTTTGAATGAATTTGAGAAAAGGTGAGTTGATAAAATGAATCAAGAATTAAATCAACGGTTGATTGGTGCTGTAGTTGTTACGGCACTGGCTGCTATTTTTATTCCCATGCTGTTTGATGACCCTGTTGATAATAGCGGTCAATTAGTCAGTGAACTGGTTATTCCAGCAACACCGGTTAACACGGGTGAAGAGTCGGCAAATAAATTGCCGACCAGCGCCAATCAGGTTTTGAATAAGCCTGATGTTGGACCCGAGACTGTAGTAAATACTGAAGAAGAGGCCGAACTATCAGTGGACAAGCAGCTTCCCTCTGATGAGCCTTTGGATGATGAGCCGCAGGCCGATATCGAAGCAGGGATTGAACAATCTGTTGATGAACCGGATCGACCTATCGATGAACCTGCAAATGATAGCTCAGCTACCTCTTTGGATACAGGTATTGTAGATGAAACCAATAAACCGGTAAAAACCAAAAAAACGATTCAGGAAGCTGAATCATCCAGGCAAAAATCAACCTCTAAACCACCTTTGGAGGCTGATGCTGTTGTTGCAACGCCTAAAAAACCGGCAAAGAAAACTGAAACAAGTCTGTCTAAACAGACCGCAAAAGTGAAACCTTTGACTACGACGACTGTTAACAAAACAGAAAAATCAGTTGTTAAACCGGCAAAATCAAGTCAGGAATTAAGTCGTTGGACTATTCAGGCAGGCAGTTTTAGTAAAAAAGAAAATGCCATAGCGCTCATGGAGACTTTGCGCAAACAAGGGCTTCCAGTGACACTGGATGTTACTAAAGGCGCCGGTAACGCACCCTTATATCGCCTTAAAGTAGGTCCTGCGCTTGAAAAGAAACGTGCTGCCGAAATGAAGGCTAAACTGGATAGTCAAAAAATACCTTCTATTCTGATTGCTGAGTAATTGCACTATGGGCAAATTTAAACATTGGATTTTTTAAACCTGGTAAAACAATGATCTGGATAGACTATGTCATTATCGGACTGGTTTTTATTGCTTTAATCATAGGGTTGCTGCGCGGCTTTAGCCTGGAAGTTTTTTCATTAGTATTCTGGATGCTGGCAACCGGGGTCGGTTTAAGCTTTAGCCGTGAATTTTCAGTTTTTCTGGAATCAACCATCAGTAATTCATTACCTAAAATCGCAGCTTCTTTTACATTGTTGTTTTTGATAACCCTGATTGTAGGTGGTTTAATCAGGATGCTTTTGGGGGAGGCCATTAAAAAATCCGAATTAACGTTTACGGATCGTTTTGGAGGAATGATTTTTGGTGTATTACACGGCATGGTCGTTGTTGTGGTATTGGTCATGCTGGCTGGGCTAACTGCCTTGCCTGATGATCTTTGGTGGAAAGAGTCAAAATTGCTGCCGCCTTTTCAAGTATCTGCCATTTGGTTACGAGACCATATTCCCTCGGGGCTGGCCGAATATGTTCATTTTCGTTAACAACTTTTTGATTCAGGTAAAAATTAATGTGTGGTATTGCTGCTATCGTTTCACATCAAGCTGTAAATCAGGAGCTCTATGATGCACTGACAGTCTTGCAACACCGGGGGCAGGATGCTGCAGGCATAGTCACCTGTGAGCGTGGACGCTTACATCTGCGTAAAGATAATGGCTTAACTCGCGATGTGTTTACCAATGCCCAGATGCTAAAGTTAACAGGTAACATGGGCATAGCCCACGTTCGCTATCCAACGGCGGGTTGCACCAGTTCTGCAGAAGCGCAGCCGTTCTATGTAAACTCCCCTTTTGGACTAACGCTCGGGCATAACGGTAATTTGACCAATACCGAGGAGTTGAAAAAAGCCCTGTTCGTAGAAGATCAAAGGCATCTTAATACCGATTCGGATTCAGAAGTCCTGTTAAATGTATTTGCTCATGAACTACAGAGTCTGGGTAAACTGGACTTAAGTGTCGATGATGTTTTTCAGGCAGTAACCGGCGTTCACCGACGCTGTCGTGGCGCTTACGCAGTTGTCATTATGATTGCAGGGTTTGGAGTTTTGGGTTTTAGAGACCCTCACGGGATAAGACCCGTGGTGTTTGGGATAAGAAATACCGAGCAGGGCCCTGACTTTATGATTGCCTCTGAAAGTGTTGCACTCGATGTGCTAGGCTTTGATCTTATTCGGGACATAGAGCCTGGTGAAGCAATTTTTATCGAAGAATCAGGGGTTTTGCATACTCAGCAGTGCTCTGAAGAGATAGACCATTGCCCTTGTATTTTTGAGTATGTCTATTTTGCCCGCCCGGATTCATTTATTGACGATATTTCGGTTTACAAGGCGCGTCTGCGTATGGGCGATAAACTGGCCGCAAAAGTGCTTAGGGAATGGCCTGATCACGATATTGATGTGGTTATTCCTATTCCCGACACCAGTCGAACCGCAGCGTTGCAAATGGCGAATAAACTGGGCGTTAAATACAGCGAAGGGTTTATGAAGAACCGTTATATCGGACGGACTTTCATCATGCCTGGCCAAAAAATGCGAGAAAAATCGGTCAGGCAAAAGTTGAATGCCATTGGACTTGAATTTGATGGCAAAAACGTCTTGTTGGTTGATGATTCGGTGGTAAGAGGCACAACCTCCGCGCAAATCATCCAGATGGCCCGGGATGCGGGCGCTAAAAAAGTATACTTTGCTTCGGCCGCGCCACCGGTACGCTATCCCAATGTTTATGGCATTGATATGCCGGCCGCGCATGAATTGATCGCGCATAATCGCACCGAAGATGAGGTCTGCGAGGCAATAGGCGCGGATCGCTTGATTTATCAAGATCTGAACGACTTGATTGAAGCGGTTCGCAAAGGTAACCCCAGCATCCAACATTTTGACACCTCATGCTTCAGTAAGGAATACATTACCGGCGATATTGATGATGCCTATCTGGAGCGTACTGAGGCGTTGCGTAACGACAATGCCCAGACCGAACGCAACTCCGAAAAATCCATTATTGAAATGTTATAACAGGCACAAGTCTATAGACCCGCAAGACTTAAAAGATTTTACTCAGCCTTGCTTCTTTAATCTTGTGTATTATCGTAAATAAATAGACCTATGAAAGACATTAACTGGAACGACTATTCTCTGGAAACTCAGGCAATAAGAGCAGGACATAAGCGCACTCATGAAGATGAGCATAGCATACCGATTTTTGCGACCTCCAGCTATGTATTTAAAAGCGCCGAAGAGGCCGCTTTGCGCTTTACCGGGCAGAAGCCGGGCAATATCTATTCCCGCTTTACCAATCCAACGGTTAATGCCTTTCAGGAAAGACTGGCGTTAATGGAGAAAGGCGATCGCTGCCTGGCATTTTCATCCGGCATGGCGGCGATTATGGCGGTTGGCATGGGACTGCTTAAATCGGGAGACCATGTCGTATGTTCTCGCGGTGTTTTTGGTAATACCGTATTAATGTTCCAGAATTATTTCGGCAAATTTGGTGTTGAAACCGATTTTGTCGATTTAATAGATGCGGCTGCCTGGGAATCGGCTATTAAACCGAACACCCGGTTTTTGTTTCTGGAGACGCCCTCCAATCCATTAATTGAAATTGCCGATATTTCTGTTCTGGCCAATATTGCCCATGCGCATAATTGCTTACTGATTGTTGATAATTGCTTTTGCACCCCCGTACTGCAAAAACCTTTTGATTTAGGCGCAGATATTGTTATCCATTCGGCAACCAAATATATAGACGGACAGGGACGCTGCGTAGGCGGCGCCGTTATCGCCAGTGATGAAATAATCGAAAAAAATATTTATCCTTATCTACGTACTGGCGGCGCGACCATGAGTCCGTTTAATGCCTGGGTTTTTTTGTCCGGATTGGAAACCCTGGCCGTCAGAATGAAAGCACACTGCGACAATGCATTTGAATTGGCCAAGTGGCTGGAACAACAGCCCGGCATCTCTAAAGTACACTATCC
>NQJI01000153.1 GCA_002256705.1 Methylococcaceae bacterium NSM2-1 | reverse complement strand
ACTTTACCCGGCATAATACTGCTGCCCGGCTGTAATGCAGTGAGTTCTATTTCGCCTAGTCCCGCCAAAGGACCGCTGTTCATCCAGCGCAGGTCGTTGGCAATTTTCATTAAACTCACAGCGATAACTTTCAATTGGCCGGACAATTCAACGATGGCATCCTGAGCGCTCAGACTTTCAAAAAATGAATCATTCGGCTTGAAGGGCAAGCCAGTTTCAGCGCTTAAGGTAAGGGCAAATTCTGCCGCAAACCTGGGGTGCGCATTAATGCCTGTGCCAACGGCTGTGCCGCCCTGGGCCAATTTATAGACTCTCGGCAAGGTCGCATTAATGCGGTCTATGCCATTACGTATCTGCAAGGCCCAGCCGCCCATTTCCTGACTCATCCTTACCGGCATGGCATCCATTAAATGGGTGCGCCCGGTTTTAGTGACTTTATCCAAAGACGCGGCTTTTTTCTCTATGGTTTCTGCAAGATGAAATAAACCAGGTAGCAGCTTTTTCTGGCATTCAATAGCGGCGCTGACATGAATAGCGGTTGGAATCACATCATTGCTACTCTGCCCCTTGTTAACGTCATCATTGGCACTAACTGTTTTACCGAGTGAGTGTGTCGCCAGATTAGCCAATACTTCATTGACATTCATGTTGGTACTGGTACCGGAACCCGTTTGAAACACATCAACAGGAAATTGCCGCTGATGCTGGCCGTCTATTATTTGTTGCGCGGCCTGAATAATGGCATTAGCTGGCGCAGGCTCAAGCTCTCCCAGGTCCATATTGACTTGTGCCGCCGTTTTTTTAATCAGCGCGATGGTTTTGATGAAGGCAGGCGGCAGGGTTAAGCCGCTGATGGGGAAATTATTGATAGCGCGTTGCGTTTGTGCGCCGTATAAGGCTTCTTTCGGGACCTCCAGCCCACCCATACTGTCTTTTTCCAATCTGTAGTTTTCAGTCATTTCTTAACTCAATAATATAGTGTTTACTCATCATTATCGGTTTATAAATCTCCTCTTCCTAGCCCTCTCCAGCAGGAGAGGGGATTAAAGTGCCGAATTTTGAAGTGCGATGAGTATAAATTCTTTAACATGCCTTTGGTCAAATGGCCATCCCAGATCTTTTTGGGTTTCAGGATGATATAAAACGGGTATGCGCAGGGCGTATTGCTCTTGCCACTGTTCCTCATCGGCAATATCCAGGGTTTCAATCATCAGTTCAGCGTTATTCAGCAAGCAATCATCGATAATCTGTTCCGCCTGTTCACAAAGATGGCAACCGGATGTACCCAAAAGCAGCAATCGAATCATTAATGTTTGGTCAGTTTATCAAGATACCCCATCAACAGGGCAGATATGACCAAGGTCAAATGTATCAGCATGTACCACTGTAATTTATCATTTGCGGTTTCATTAATATTCATAAAAATTTTTAACAGATGAATCGATGAAATCGCAACAATGGATGCAGCCACTTTCATCTTAAGCGATCCGTAGTCATGCTTTCCCAGCCAGTCCAACTTCTCAGCCGAAACACATATATCCATCTGCGAAACAAAGTTTTCATAACCGCTGAACATGACAATGACGATCAGACTCCCGACCAGCGTAAGATCAATCAGATTAAGTACTATCAAAATTAAGTCTACTTCACCCACTGCAAAAATATGAGGGAGAAAATGAAAGAGCTCCTGAAAAAACTTCACGGAAAGCGCCAATAGCACCAGACTCAAACCAAAATAAATTGGCGCCAATATCCAGCGACTGGCATACATCAGTCGTTCCAGTGACCGCTCTATTTTTTCTTGTGTTGCCATGTTGTCATGATTATTTAATTAATTCGAAAATTTATCACTTGTGCCCTGCACTTTTTATTAATGATGCAAATGAGCCGCCAGCCAGCGCTCAGCAACTTCTTCTGCTATATTTTTACGTCGGGCATAATCCTGTAATTGGTCTCTATCTATTTTCCCGACATTAAAATACTGTGCTTCAGGATGCGAAAAATACCAGCCACTGACCGCGGATGCAGGATACATGGCATAACTTTCAGTGAGTTCTATGCTGGTATTTTCGGTTACATTAAGCAATTCAAACAACTTCCCTTTCTCGGTATGATCAGGACAGGCCGGGTAACCAGGCGCAGGACGGATCCCCTGATAAGCCTCTTTTATGAGTTGGCCGGGGTCATACATTTCATCTTCTGCATAACCCCAATAGTCTTTCCTGACCACCTCATGCAGGTATTCTGCAAACGCTTCTGCCAATCTGTCCGCCAGGGCTTTGAGCATAATCGAACTGTAATCATCATGATCCTGTTCAAATTGCTGCAATTTTTCTTCTATGCCGATGCCTGTCGTGACTGCAAAGGCGCCGATATAATCGGCTTTACCACTATCAATCGGCGCAATGAAATCTGACAGGCAATAGTTGGGGCGTCCCGGGGCTTTAACATTTTGCTGACGCAAATGGTGCAAGGTTTCCAGCCTTTGTTTGCGGGCATCATCCGTGTAGACTATAACATCATCACCGTCGCTGTTTGCAGGGAAAAAACCGACAACGGCTCTTGCGCTTAGCCACTCTTCACTGATGATTTTTTTCAGCATCACTTGCGCATCGTCAAACAGCTTTCGGGCTTCAACGCCAACAACTTTATCATCAAGTATTTTTGGATAACTGCCGGCCATTTCCCAGGTTTGAAAAAATGGCGTCCAGTCGATATACCATACCAGGGTGTCAAGCGGAAAACGCTCAATGACCTTGATGCCTAAAAATGACGGTTTAACGGGTTCGTGATTTCCCCAGTTAAACTTGTTGCGTCTTGCTTCTTCCAATGAGTGTTGTTTGGTTTTAGCTTCCCGGCCTTTGTGGCGTTCCCTGACTTCCTCGTATTCTTCGCGCACACTATTGACAAAGTCATCTTTCAGTTCGTGGCTCAACAAATTACTGGCTACGCCGACGCCGCGGGACGCATCAGTCACATAAACAGTTGCACCTTGATAATGTGGCTCAATTTTTACCGCCGTATGGGCGCGTGAAGTGGTCGCACCCCCTATCATTAGCGGAATGGTAAAACCTTGACGCTGCATTTCCTTGGCCACATGCACCATTTCATCCAGGGATGGCGTAATCAGGCCGCTTAAACCGATAATATCAACGTTTTCCAGGCGCGCCGTTTGCAAAATCTTTTCGGCGGGAACCATTACACCTAAATCTATCACCTCATAGTTATTACATTGCAACACCACGCCAACGATATTCTTGCCAATGTCATGCACATCCCCTTTTACCGTAGCCATGAGGATTTTGCCATTGGTTTGTCTCTCGCCTCCGGCTTTATCGGCCTCCATAAACGGCATCAAATAAGCGACGGCTTTTTTCATCACACGCGCAGATTTAACCACTTGCGGCAGGAACATTTTGCCTGCTCCGAACAAATCGCCCACAACATTCATGCCATCCATCAACGCGCCTTCAATGACGTGCAGCGGTCTTTCAGCTTCCAGCCTTGCTTGTTCGGTATCTTCATCAATGTAATCGGTGATCCCCTTGACTAACGCATGTTCCAGGCGTTTATTGACTGGCCAGCCACGCCACTCCATGTCCTCTTTTTTGACTTCGCTGCTGCTACCGTCGCCACGATATTTCTCGGCAAGTTCCAGTAACTTTTCCGTACCGCCATCATGGCGATTTAATACGACATCCTCTACTGCATCACGTAAATCTTCGGGTATATCGGCATAAATCGCCAACTGACCGGCATTTACAATGCCCATGGACATACCTGCCTGAATGGCATGGTATAAAAACACTGCATGTATCGCTTCCCGTACCGGATTATTGCCGCGAAACGAAAATGACACGTTGGAAACGCCACCGGAAATTAGCGCGTAAGGTAAGGTGCGCTTAATCTCGCGGGTGGCTTCAATAAAATCCACACCATAATTATTATGTTCCTCAATTCCTGTGGCAATGGCGAAAATATTGGGGTCAAAAATAATATCTTCAGGCGGAAAACCGACCTGTTCGGTCAGGATTTTATAAGCTCGCTGACATATCTCGACTTTTCTGGCTTTGGTATCCGCCTGACCCTCTTCGTCAAAGGCCATGACTATGACAGCCGCGCCATAACGATGCACGAGTTTGGCGTGCCTGATGAAAACCTCTTCACCTTCTTTAGGCTATATCCGGCTCAGAAGCAATGAGCATCAAAAAACGCACCATCGCTTCTTTTGACTCCAACATGCCTTCATCCATGTTGATGTCGATAATCTGGGCACCATTCTCTACCTGTTGTTTGGCGACTTCCAAAGCGGCTTCAAAATCACCTTGAATGATTAGCCGCTTGAAAGCCGCAGAACCGGTTACATTGGTACGTTCACCAACATTGACAAAGAGGGTGTCCGGCCCGATGGACATGGGTTCAAGACCCGCCAGGCGGCATTGTTTTTCAATGACGGGTACAATTCTGGGTGGGTAGGGTGTTACTGCCTCGACTATGGCTTTTATATGCGCTGGCGATGTGCCACAACAGCCGCCTATTATATTTAAATAACCGCTACACGCCCAGTCCGCCAATTCTTTAGCCATCGCCTCGGGTGATTCATCGTATTCACCAAATTCATTAGGCAGCCCGGCATTCGGATGGGCAGATACATGTGTGTCTGAAATAGTCGATAATTCAGCTATGTATTGGCGTAGTTCTTTCGCACCCAATGCACAGTTAAAGCCGAAGGATATGGGGTCTACATGTTTTAATGAATGCCAGAAAGCCGCAACAGTTTGTCCGGATAGCGTTCTGCCCGATGCGTCCGTAATCGTACCCGAAATCATCACAGGCAATTTATAGCCGATATGTTCGAAATATTGCTCAACTGCAAAAATCGCGGCCTTCGCATTCAGGGTATCGAAAATTGTTTCAATCAGAATGATATCAGCGCCGCCATCAATAAGGCCGCGCACTGCATCAGTGTAAGCGTCAACCAGTTCGTCAAAAGAAATATTGCGGAATCCCGGATCATTCACATCGGGAGACATTGAGGCCGTGCGATTGGTAGGGCCCAGAACACCCGCCACAAAGCGCGGTTTTTCAGGCGTTTTCCCGGTGTATTCATCAGCGGCTTGCCTGGCCAAACGCGCAGACTCAAGATTAATTTCATAAGCCAACGCTTCCATTCGGTAATCGGCCATGGCAATACAGGTTGAATTGAAAGTGTTGGTTTCAACAATATCCGAACCCGCTTCATAATAAGCATTATGAATGGCTTTGATAATATCAGGCTGGGTTAATGACAATAAATCATTATTTCCCTTAAGATCAACATCCCACTGGGCAAAACGCTCGCCACGATAATCCTTTTCTTCCAGTTTGTAGCTTTGGATCATCGTGCCCATCGCGCCATCAAGAAACAAGATTCTTTGGGACAGACACTGTTTTAATAATTCTGTTTTGCTCATTGATTGTGCCACGGGTAGTTATGTTGCCTGAATATAATCATTGCTTAAAAAGCTCGCTAGCTTTATTATTTTTCTATTATGTTTAGGAGATGAGCATGTCAAAACCAACGATTACTCAAGTATTTAAGAGCGTCCTATCTGCTTTTATCGGTGTGCAAAGTGAGGACAATAGAAAAAAAGATTTCGAACAGGGATCCCTTTCAACTTATGTTATTGCAGGGTTGATTTTTACTGTTCTATTTGTTGTTGCAATCATTTTTGTTGTTTCTACTATCGTATAAATGCTTGGGGCCTTACACGAGTGTAACGAGTCGTATTAAGCACCATAAGAAAACTATAAAAAAAGCCCAAGCATAGTGCTTGGGCTTTTATTTTTATCAGTTCGTTTTGATTATTCTGGAGATTTAAAGCTTTGCTTTATAACTTGAAACATCTCTTTAAGACCACCGAATAAATTTGCCACTGAAAAACTTTCTTTAGTGATAAATTTTAAACGAATGAATGCAATAGTCACGAAGCCGATGATTGAAGGAGATAGCTCAAAATAGAGTGACTTTAAAATGCCAGTAAAACCCAGGAAATCCCCTGCATTTTTCCTGTCAGCACCCTGAATTTCTTCATAGCCAGCGCCGCCTTCACTCGCTCTGAACGATTCCAAAATATAAATATTGACGCTTTGCAATACCCACACTAAAGCAAAAAAACCAATTGCCCCAATAGCAACCCACATTAACACGTTACCTACCTTTGCTTTCACAGCCGACTGATAAAACCAGAGAGCTACAAGAATCATCACCATACCGCTTATCATAATTTATACCCCTTTTTTGTATTATATTTAATTATTTTTTTGTCAGAAAATAGTAAAGAAATGGACATTTTAAAATCATTTTAGAGCCTTCTTTTTCAACAACTTTACATGATTCATACTTTTCTTGTCCGGGCTTTGTCTGCTTTTTAATTTCTCCATTTTCGATGGCATATTTAATAGCTATTTTCATCTCTCCGGTTCGGCCAACAGAATCTGTTGCCGTTTGTTGAAGAACGCCATCCCCTTTAAAATCCCATTCAATGGTAACTGGTTTCTGCTCTCCATCCAACTTAGTCGCTTCAGCATATAATTTCCATTTTCCCAGGATTTCAGAGTTATCTTTTAATGCGACATCCGCATTCGCCGAAAACGCAAAAAAAAGCGCTGCAATCGGTATTATTTTAACGTATCTTTTCATTATTGTTATCGCCCCTAATCTATCAACATCAAAAACAGAATTCAAACTATACCACATCAGTTATCGAGCTTTAACAACAATAGT
>NQJI01000152.1 GCA_002256705.1 Methylococcaceae bacterium NSM2-1 | reverse complement strand
TGCACCGGCACGGCGAATCCCTGCACACTCTGTAGTTAATGCCCGGAACATGCCCAAATAAGCATCAAGGTGTTTATCGGTTTTAAAAGGAAAACCGGTGCCAATTAATGCGCCTTTTAAACTGGGTTGATTGGTAACTCTCAGGCGACGATTATTTAACATGGCCCCGCCGCCACGTTTGGCGGTGAATAATTCATCGCGTAGAGGGTCATAAACAACTCCGACTTCCAGCTTGCCTTTGTGTTTTAAGGCAATGGAAACAGCATACTGAGGAAATCCATGCAGAAAATTAGTCGTGCCATCCAGCGGGTCTATCACCCAGACAAAATCATTACCTTTGTGTTCACCACTTTCTTCTGCCAGGATGGCGTGCTCAGGGAAAGCTGCCTTGATGATGTTAATAATTTCCCGCTCGGCCATACGGTCAACCTCGCTGGCATAATCATTTTTACCTTTTTGGTCGATGTGCAGGCGGCCAACATTATCAGCTGAGCGAAGGATCAGGTCGCCTGCGCTTCTTGCGGCACGGACGGCAATATTTAACATGGGTTGCATAGGCGAGTTTACAATGAGCAGATAAAACCCCAATGATAGCAAATATTTTGGTAAACTTGGCGTATTTTTAACGAAGGACGACACCGTTGCTGTCACATATAAAAATTGTTCTGGTTGAAACAACGCATCCCGGCAATATCGGTGCGGTTGCCCGCGCCATGAAAAACATGAACATGGCTAATTTGTGGCTGGTTTCGCCTAAAATTTTCCCCAGCGCCGATGCAACGTCCAGAGCTTCAGGCGCTGACGATGTTTTAGCAAATGCCCATGTATGCCAAAGCTTGCAGGAAGCCATTGCCGATTGTCGGCTGGTAATAGGCGCTAGCGCGAGAAGCAGGACAATTAGCTGGCCAGAAATATCCCCCCGGGAATGTGCCGGGAAAGTAGTGAATAATGAACCTGACAATAAAGTCGCTATTATTTTTGGCCGGGAAAATTCAGGTTTAAAAAATCATGAGCTGGATTTATGTCATTTTCTGCTTCGAATTCCCTGTAACAGCGAATACAGTTCCTTGAATATTGCTGCCGCGGTACAAGTCGTTTGTTATGAGTTATTTGTTGCAGCCGGCGCGCAAGAAGCGGTGATTATTGGTGATAAAGGCAAAAGCCCGAAAGCGACAGCCACGCAAATGGAATCTTTTTACACTCATTTATATCAAGCATTAACTGATATTGGCTTTATGCATCCTGATAAATCAAAATCTATAATGCGCCGTTTGCGGCGGATTTATAATCGCGTACAACTGGACACCAAAGAGCTGGACATACTCAGGGGTATTTTAAGAATGTCTCAAGATAATCAAAGGAGTGAATGATGTTTAGTCGCCTAAAAGAAGATATTGCCTGTGTCTTCGAACGTGATCCTGCCGCCCAATCAGTGCTTGAAGTGATAACGACTTATCCTGGTGTTCATGCAGTTTTAATTCATCGCGTCAGTCACTACTGCTGGAATGCCGGATACTTGTGGCTGGCCCGGTTTATTGCCCATATCTGCCGCTGGCTGACCGGTATTGAAATTCATCCAGGCGCACAAATAGGCAGACGCTTTTTTATCGATCATGGCATGGGTGTGGTGATCGGTGAAACGGCTATCATCGGCGATGATTGCACCTTGTATCATGGCGTAACGTTGGGCGGAACAACCTGGAGTAAAGGGAAACGCCATCCAACCCTGCATAATGGTGTAGTAATAGGGGCTGGGGCAAAAGTTTTAGGTCCCATCGAAATTGGTGCCGGCGCCAGGGTGGGTTCAAACTCAGTAGTATTGAAACCCGTACCCGCAGGTGCAACAGTGGTCGGCATTCCCGGTCATATCATTGGCACTCGTCCCAAAACGGCGAAAACTGGACGTGATGAAATAGCCAGCAAGATGGGTTTTGATGCCTATGGCACAACAGCCGACATGCCCGACCCTGTCGCTAATGCCATCAATCGTATGCTGGATCATATTCATTTACTGGATAAGCGGATAGAAACCCTGCAAAAAGCGGTCAATGATGCGGGCATCAACTGCACAGAAACACCACTATCGACTTTAGATGGCTGTGAAATCGAAGACAGCTATGAGAAAGGCAATCAGTAAGAGACAAAAAGTATCAATAGTAGTTTACTTGGCCCTGAGTTTTCGAAGAGCATAATAGTTGACTATTTTGGTAGGTTAAGTATAGTTATAAAATTACTTAATTTTTCTGAGGGATACTCTCGTGCGCCTAACTACTAAAGGCCGTTATGCAGTAACGGCAATGCTGGACCTGGCTTTTCACAGCCAAATAAAACCGGTTACCTTAACCGATATTGCAACTCGTCAAACTATTTCCCTGTCATATCTGGAACAGTTATTTGCACGCTTGCGTCGTGCCAATATGGTAAAGGGCATTCGTGGGCCTGGCGGTGGTTATACGCTGGCTGGCAAGGCAAGTGACATCAATGTTGCTGATATAATTGCTGCTGTCGATGAACCGCTTGATGCAACTAAATGTGGCGGTGAAGCCAATTGTCAAAAAGACCATGCATGCTTAACTCACGATCTATGGATGGGCTTGAGCGAACAAATCAGGGATTATTTAAAGGATATCACCCTGTCTCATCTGCTGGAAAAGCATCATATCCAGGAAATTGCCAAAAGACAGGAACAGGATGCTCGACATGTAATTGAAATACATCGCAATACGGAATTAATATCCAATCATAATGATTTACTTTGATCACAATGCAACAACACCCGTCGATGATCGGGTGTTGGAAGCAATGTTACCTTTCCTGAAATCGTTCTACGCCAACCCTTCCAGTTTATATCGTTACGGCAGAATCGTTCGCAGTGCTATTGATGCGGCCCGCGAGCAGGTTGCAGCTCTGGTCGACGTGCAATCTTCGCAAATCATTTTTACCAGCGGTGGTACCGAGTCGAATAACCTGGCATTGGCAACATTACCCCCCCAGGGCAGACTCGCCATTTCCGCTATTGAACATCCCTCTATTACAGAACCTGCCCTGCGTTTAAAAAGACTTGGGACCGAGTTAAGCATCATCAATGTGGATGCCAATGGACTCATAACGCAAGCTGCTATTGACAAGATTATTAAGAAAAAGCCGGATCTGGTTTCGATCATGCTGGCAAATAATGAAACAGGGGTAATCCAGAATTTGGCTCCCCATGCCAGGAAGTTAAGAGCAAATGACATCACCGTTCATACCGATGCCGTACAGGCATTGGGTAAAATCCCGGTATCATTTAACCAGCTGGGTGTTCATTTGATGTCGCTATCCAGTCATAAAATCTATGGCCCTAAAGGCTGTGGCGCGCTGGTATTTGAAAAAGGTATAGAGATAAAGCCCGTCCTTCTCGGCGGAGGACAGGAACAGGAGCTAAGAGCCGGGACCGAAAATGTCGCTGCCATAGTAGGATTTGGAAAAGCGGCGGAACTTGCCAAAACCGAACTTGCCAAACGCAATGAACAACTGCTTGCTTTAAGAGAACTGCTGGAGGCCGGTTTAACAACTATTCCCGGCCTAACCATTTTTGCTCAGCAGGCAGACCGGCTGCCGAATACTGTCCAGTTTGGCATCCCTGAAATCGATGGCGAAATGCTGCTGATGAAACTGGATCAAAAAGGGTTTGCCGTTTCCAGTGGATCGGCCTGTGCCAGTGGCGGCAGCATGCCCAGTCCGGTACTGATTGCCATGGGCGTTGAATCGGGTCTTGCGAAAAGCGCAATCCGAATCAGTTTGGGGCTGGCTAATACCTCAGCTGAAATTTTTGAATTTATTAATCTATTGAAAGCCTTGGTTTGCCAAGCATAAAAGGGGTCATATGTCTGTTACATTAACTGAAAGTGCAGCTCGTCAAATTAAAAAGCAGCTGGAAAAACGTGGTAAAGGAATCGGTTTGAAATTGGGCGTAAGAAAGTCCGGTTGCTCCGGTTATGCTTACGCGCTGGACTACGCCGATACGCTGAATGAAAATGATGCTGTGTTTGAGGGTTTCGGCGTTAAAGTCATCGTACCAGAAAGCGATCTGGAATTTGTTGATGGCATAGAACTGGATTATCGCAGGGAAGGTATTAATGAGGCTTTTAAGTTCAATAATCCGAATGTTAAAGGCACCTGTGGATGTGGGGAGAGTTTTTCTGTAGGGTAAGCATACTTGTGTGCGTCCTGGCGATTTGCATCGTAAAGCGTGAAATTATTCCTTGGTCTGTATCATTTAGTTCAGATTTGAACTGACATGGTAAAGAAATAATTCAGTCTTTTGCCGATAATATCCGAAACTATAC
>NQJI01000151.1 GCA_002256705.1 Methylococcaceae bacterium NSM2-1 | reverse complement strand
CCAGCTCGGCATTATGCCTTTGTCCGTAATCAAAACTTAAGGCATAACAGGTATATCCCTGCTGTTTTGCAAGAGCAAGAACAGTAATTGAATCTAATCCTCCCGATAGAAGGACAATGGCTTTTTTTTGCATGAGGGTTTATTTACCTTGGGCATCATCCCAAAGTAGTTTATGTAATTGGATTTGAAATCGAACGGGCAATCTGTCCTGAAGAATTTTTTCGGCAAGCTCGGTCGGATTTTGCTGCCCCATCACTGGTGAAAACAATATTTCGCAGCGACCCGGCAACTCATATTCAGATATGGCCGTTTTTGACCAGTTATAGTCTTCATCATTCCCGATCACGAACTTAACCTGATCTTTATGGTTGAGATGGTGAATATTTTGATAAAGGTTTTTGCTTAATTCACCTGAACTGGGTGTTTTAAGATCCATGACTTTAACAGCACGCGGATCTACCGCAGACATATCGATTGCGCCACTGGTTTCCAGCGAAACAATAAAGCCTTTATCGAGCAATTGTGTAATCAACTCAAGACAGGCCGGTTGCGCCAGAGGTTCGCCACCTGTTACGGTAATGAATTTAGTAGCGTATTGCTCTGCCTGAGCAATGATGTCTGCAATCTCTATTTTTTTGCCACCGGTAAAAGCATAAGCGGTATCACAATATACACATCGTAATGGGCAGCCGGTGAGCCGGATAAATACGGTGGGTAGGCCCACTGTATTTGACTCACCCTGAAGAGAATAAAAAATTTCAGTGATACGAAGTGAGCTCACGATCAATTTTTAACTTCATCAAGCTTAAGCAGTTTTTTTGCCGCCAGTAGCGCCGCCGGTGACGTGGGATAGTCGGTGGTAACGCGGGTTAAATACTCACGAGCTTTTGCCATGTTTTTCTGATCTATTTCTATGTAACCCAGTTTCAATAGTGCATCAGGTACTTTTGCACCATCAGGATACTTTTCGATAACATCATTAAATGCTTTACGTGCCGCATCGTTATCCTGATTAACCCTGTACGCTTCACCTAACCAATATTGTGCATTATTGGCATATACACCAGCCGGGTACTTGCTTAGATAGGCATTGAATTGCTGTATTGACTGATTGGTATGTCCATTTCTAAGCTCATTATAGGCTTGTTGATACTCCTGTTTTTCAGCACCTGAAGCTTGCCCGGTATCGGATTTTGGCTTGGGAGCCTGAGTATCCAAAGGCCTATCTGCTGGAGCAGATTCATCCGCAGGCGTTGGTTCATTCGAAGGCACAGACTCTGAGGCTGGCGCTAAAGTTTCACCCTCTTTAGCTTCAGCATCAACAGTGCCAACGGTTTCCGAAGGGCTTTCTGCAACGGGCTGGTCAATGCCACTCGCCTTATTCTCGATGCTTTGCAGTCGTTCATCAAAATCAGAATACATTGTGCTCTGATGCTTTTTTAATTCATCAATACGATAAGCCTGCTCATCTACCTTACCAGTGAGCTGCTGTACTTCAGCTTGCAATTGCTCCAGACGATTCATCAATTCATACAAGGTATTTGTTGATGGCGAGTTGGCTGGATTGGCTGGAGTTGCAGATGGCGGGTATGATGAATGATCAATAACAGGCGGCAATTCTGCATAAACACTGCTGCAAGCAGACAGCAACACAACAAGGCTTGTTTTTTTCATTTATCTACCTGGCTTGATAAACCAACTCAACACGACGATTTCTCTCCCAGGCTTCCTCATCACTACCGAAAGCTGCCGGCTTTTCTTCACCATAACTGACAATATCCAGCTGGTTTTCAGAAACACCCTGAACTTTCATCATGCTGGCTACTGATTTTGCACGCTGTTCTCCCAATGCAATATTATACTCACGAGAACCACGTTCATCAGCATTACCTTCCAGAGTTATTCGTTGCGCTGGATTTGCAATCAGATATTGTGCGTGAGCTGCAATTACCGGAACAAAATCCGGCATGACTTCACTGCTGTCCAACATAAAGTAGATGGTTCGCTTAGACAATGGGTTATTGGGATCATTGAATTCCGGACCTAAAGTACTGGCATAATCGCCATTACCTGACAGCCCGTGCATACCTGATCCACCCATTTCTGAACCAGTCATACCCGAACCCTTATTTAAACCACTGGTCGAAGCATCGCTGATACCGCTGACATCATTTTGACTGCCGTCAGTAAGACTGGTATCTTTTTCATCCGTGTCACTACAAGCCGATAAAAGTAGCGTGCCTATAGCTAAGGCCAATAGTGTTTTATTCAATTTCATCTTCAATTTCCAAATGTAAGTGCAAACTATAAAAAATAACTGCGTTTCAGCCCAAAAAACTAAGGAGCCCATGCGGGTTCACGAACTTCACCGCTATTAAAAACCAACTTTTGTTGCATTTTACCATCTAATGACACAGCCGATAAGAATCCTGTGCGGCCTTTTTTTGATGCATACAGGATCATGCTTCCATTCGGCGCAAAACTGGGTGATTCGTCTGACCGGCCACTCGTTAACACATTAATGGCTCGGGTTGCCAACTCCATAACAGCAATACGATAGTCATTGCCATTACCATGCACCATTACTAAGCTTTTACCGTCCGGTGAAAAACTTGCTCTGGCATTATAATCACCAGAAAAGGTCAGTCTCTTTTCCTGTCCACCTTGACTTGGGACAATATAAAGTTGTGGCTTGCCGCCTCTGTCTGAAGTAAAAACAATGTTACCGCCATCTGGAGACCAGGTAGGCTCCGTATCAATGGCAAAACTTCTAGTCAGCCTATTTAATGAACGTGTCGACAAATTCAAAACGTAAATATCAGGGCTACCATCTTTAGATAAGGTTAATGCTAATCTCGTCCCGTCTGGTGACCAGGCTGGAGCACCGTTGATTCCCGGAAATTCAGCTACACGAGTTCTCTCGCCTGTTGCCAGTGTTTGCACATAAATAGCTGCTGATTTTCTCTCAAAGGATACATAAGCCATTTTTTTGCCATCAGGCGACCAGGAAGGCGACATCAGCGGCTCAACTGATGACGCTACAGTTTGAGGATTAAAGCCGTCCGCGTCGGCAACTTGAAGCTGATGTGATTGCTGTTTATTGCCTTGGTTATTAGTAGTGATATAAGCAATGCGGCCGCTGAAAACACCTTTTTTCCCAGTTAATTTTTCAAAAATAAGATCACTGATATGATGAGCTGTTCTACGTAAATCAGCTGCTGAAGAGGTCATTCGGTAGCCCAATAATTGTCCGCTACTATAAACATCAAGTAACTGAAATTGAACATTATATTGGCCACCACCGGCTTCAACAACCTGCCCAATTACCAGGTAATTCTGCCCCACGGCCTGCCAGTCTTTAA
Source organism: Methylococcaceae bacterium NSM2-1 (assembly GCA_002256705.1). Classification (GTDB taxonomy): domain Bacteria; phylum Pseudomonadota; class Gammaproteobacteria; order Methylococcales; family Methylomonadaceae; genus Methylobacter_C. Next base: position 980 of record NQJI01000151.1, on the reverse strand, counting down.
AATTAACCGCCGCAACCGTACTCGGCCTGCCTGGCATGCCTTGTTCATCCATCATTTTAAAATAACCGCTACGCTCCAGGTCGGCATTTACGACAGCGCTGATATTAACCGGCGCACCCTGTGAAGCAAAAGGAACGACTGCAACAGGTACCGCACTTTCAACACCTTCGGTAATTTCAATTGTCAGCGGCGCTGCATGGCCAATTTGCACATTAAAACCAAACAGCACAATTAATAAAATTCTTCTAAAAAAGTTCACGCTCACCTCTACTAACTGCACTCAAAAAAAACCGATGTCATTTTCTCACACTACAACTTTAATGTGCAGACATCTCGATACTCCGGGGATCACCTGGAATGACAACTCATTCTTCCACCTTAAAAAGCAACACCTTTTAATCGTAGGCATTTCTTATTTTGGATTAAACAAAAACTGAAATGATCTGAATTTTGTGGCAAACAGCTCTTTATCTTTAGGCACAGGTAGAGGCGATGCTTTGTTAACTGCATTTTCTGCTGACCTGTCAAAAATTTCATCTCCACTACTGGAAATAACTTCGGCATCTATCACCGTACCATCAGACATCAATCTGACCCGGATTGTACACTTTAAACCCGCCGTAACAGAAGCAGGACGAATCCAGCTTCGATTTGTTTTCAGTTCGATAGCTTTCATTGCTTTTTTGAGCTCATCACCTTGGGCTGCTGCCTTGGCTTTTGCTGCTTCCGCTTTGGCTTGTGCAGCCGCTTCGGCTTTAGCTTTGGCAGCAGCTTCCTCTTTAGCTTTTGCGGCCGCTTCGGCTTTCGCCTGTCTGGCCGCTTCGGCCTTGGCTTGAGCAGCCGCTTCGGCTTTTGCCTGTCTGGCCGCTTCCGCCTTGGCTTGTTCTGCTGCTTCTGCTTTCGCTCGTTTAGCGGCTTCCGCCTTGGCTTGTGCAGCCGCTTCGGCTTTCGCCTGTCTGGCCGCTTCCGCCTTGGCTTGT
>NQJI01000150.1 GCA_002256705.1 Methylococcaceae bacterium NSM2-1 | reverse complement strand
ACTATTCAGCGCAAAACAAGGCACGTCATACCTGCATGGATGCAGGATTGACGTGCCTTGTTGGATTATTGATTGTAGCCATGCTTCAGGGCGCAGAATAGATACAGTTCTTTATTGATACAAGCAACAATCAATAAACGTCTCTAACGTAACGTTTATCCTTTTTCAGTCGATTAACGTAATCAATGGCTTGCTGTTCTGAAAATTTGCCATGTTCAGCAATGACATCATGCAACGCCTGGTCGACATCTTTTGCCATTCTGTAAGCATCGCCACAGACGAAGAAATAACCGCCCTGTTCCAGCCATGAAAACAGCTCGGCGCCTTGTTCAAGCATCCTGTCCTGCACGTAAATCTTGGCGTCCTGGTCTCTGGAAAAGGCCACATCCAAACGTGTCAGCAAGCCGCTTTGTTGAAAACTTTCCAGTTCTTCACGATAAATAAAATCAGTTGCGGCGTTACGGTCGCCAAAAAATAACCAGTTTTTGCCCGGTGCATTCCGGTACTGGCGTTCCTGCAAAAAGGCGCGGAATGGTGCGATGCCGGTGCCGGGACCGACCATAATCATAGGCAGGTTGTTATCCTCAGGAACCCTGAATACCTTGTTGGGCGTAAAGAAACAATGCACCTTGGTTTCATCTTCAACCAGATCAGCCAGGAATGTTGAACATACACCCTTGTGCTGGCGGTTATGGCTTTCATAGCGCACACTGGCAACCGTCAAATGCACGGCATCCGGATAGCGGTTGCCGCTGGAAGAAATAGAATAAGCTCGATGCTGCAAGGGTTTTAACAGGGCTATAAATTCAGCTGCGGCAAATTCGCAAACGGGGAATTGCAGCAATAAATCCAGCGTATCGCGTCCCCATAAATAATCAGCCAGTTGTTCTTTATCGCCAGATTCAATAATTCCGTTAAGTTCCTGGTCGCCGGAGCGGGTTGCAATCTCTTCAATGAGCTCTTTACTGGGCGCCTTGATCTCAAAATGCGTGCGCAATGCTTCACGTAACGGCATTAATTCGCCATTGACCGGTTCGTCTTCATCGCCATTGCAATTAATGGCTTTGATAATGTCCGCAACCAGTTCAGGACAGTTGGTTGGCACAACGCATAAGGCATCGCCTGCCTCGTAAGTCAAACCTGAACCTGCTATCGATATTTCATAATGACGCGTTTCTTTTGAGGATGATGCGTCGGTTAGTAAACGATTAACCAGCAGTTTGGCTGGAAACGGGTTTTTCCGGTGGTATTCGGGTTTGCCGGTAGCACGGGAGCCGGTTTCAACAACAGCCGTAGCAGCGCCTCCCGCCATGTGTGGAATGACAGCAGTCATCCAGCGTTCAGCAGATTCTTCAAAATCGACATCGCAATCCGTACGCTCATAAACGCGTGTTGCACCCAGTTCAGCCAGTTTATTATCCCAGTCTATACCCGCTTTACAGAACAAGTCATAACTGGTGTCACCCAATGCCAACACAGAAAACTTCATCGCTTCAAGCCTGGGCATCGTATCTGCGCAAACGCTATCCCATAGCATCTGGGCATTATCAGGCATTTCGCCTTCACCGTAGGTGCTGGTGATAATCAGCAAACAGTCTATTGCCGAGAGCGCATCAGCTTCGATTTCATCCATGCTTTTTACCAGAGGCTTCAAGCCGTATGCTTTGGCAACGCTAGCTGCATCATTTGCGACAGATTCAGCATTACCCGTTTGGCTGCCATAGAGTATGGTGATGATTCGGCTATCAGTTTGATTCACTGAGCCAGCACTTTGAATCATGTGTGTGTGCATCCCGGCAAAAAAGCCGTTTAGCCATGCACGCTGGCTTTCATTGTAGGGAGCATCAAGTGGGAGTTGAGGTGATTTCATTTAAGTTACTAACAATTCAATTATTTTTAAAGGTTACCTTGTAAAATACCGGTTCCAGCGCGTATCAAGCCGTTTGTTCGTTCAACATGCCCTGAACAATTCCCAGCCCGACGAGTCCTGCCAGATATTCTTCTATGCAAGGGATACCCGCCAATGCCTGCTTATTGATTTTGTCCTGCTCAATAATCCAGGCGGTAGACCCTATGGAATAAATACTTTGTACCGAACGATTGATTAACGCAGTCTTGTAATCATTGAGACGTTTGCTGGCCAACAGACAAGCAAGCTGGTCATCGCTGTAGTTGCTGTATGCTTCGCGGGTGTTTTTAACCAGCGATTCCTGCAATTTACGGGGACGTTCCATAATCAGCTTACGCGCCGCTTGCTCTATTTGGCTTTGTGAGCGAAGCGCTTCGGGTAAATGTTTAAGCATGTCTCTGGCGCATTGCTGGGCTTTTTCAAGGACAGCAAAACTATTAACCAATTTAAACCTTAAGGCTTTATCGGTAGAGCCATGGCCTGGTATCGCGCCATCGAAGAGCGGTTGAGACGTTTGGTAGCCTTTTTTGACTTGCTCGATTTGCTGTTGCGCCAATGCTTGCGACAATTCTTCGATCATTTCCTTGCGATCCATTGATTGTTGCAAATATTCAGTGGTTTGCGTTTTATAAAGCCATAAGGGCATGGCAAATTTAAAATGTTTGCGCTCGGATTCCCAGTTATTGATTAAACTTCTGGCCTTGCTGGATTTCGCATAGTCTGCATGTTGTTCAAGCATGGCAAGAATGAACTGCTCATGTGCGCGAGCCGTGTCGCTCTCTTCGGTCAATCCATGCAATTCAACAGAAGATTTGTCGTAAAGGTTTTCCAATAAATTTTCAGGGTCATATTGGTAAGCATTACCGCCGGACATTCCGTTACAGAAACCTTTGCCAAATCCACCGATATTCAAAACTGCGCCGTTAGTCATATATTCGCATGCAAAATCACCCACACCTTCAACGACCGCCATTGCACCCGAGTTCCTGACCGCAAAACGGTCTCCAGCCTCGCCATTGATAAAGGCTTTACCGCCGGTAGCGCCAAACAGGGCAAAATTGCCGATTAACACGTTGTTGCCGGGTGTTTTAAGACCGCCGCCGGGTGATTCAACGACCAATGTTCCGCCGCAAGCGGACTTGCCTACGCCATCATTACAAGTACCCAGATGCTCCATACGCATCCCGTCATTTAAAAAGGCTGCATAGCTTTGTCCAGCCGAGCCATGGGTACGAATAACGACACTGTCGGGCGCCAAATAACGGCGACCCTGTTGATGGGTGTAGATGACTTTGGAGCCAGCAACTTGCTGTTCAGTCAATTCGTAGGCAAGCATCCGTTCAATATCAATTGCCGCCTGGCCACCGACTGTTTTATTGCAGTTACTGAGTTTAAAGGCATCGCCTTCAATGATAACTTGTGACTGTTCGCCCTCTATAATGCCTGCTTTAACCTGTTCAATGATTTTATCATCGACTGTAAAGCTGGCTTCAAGATAGACAGGTTTTGCGACTTTTACCACTTCAACTTGCGCCAGCATCCGGGTCAGATCAAGCTGGCCGACCATTGCAGGGTGATCAATCAAATGCAGCAAATCGGTGTTACCCCGAATTTCCTGCAAACTTTTATAACCCAAAACCGCCAGAATTTCCCTGACTTCGTGCGCCAGATTCATAAAATACTGCGCCAGTACACGCGGATCACCTTTGAACTCTTCATGTTCGGTCGTTAAACCGGCCGGGCATTTAATATTACAGTTTTTCGCCATTACGCAACGCAACATCATCAGTACGGTCGTGCCAAATTCAAACGAATCCGCACCCAGGATGGCTGATTTAATGACATCCAGACCGCTTTGATGAGCGCCGCTCCCGCGCAGTATCACCTTGTCGCGCAGCCCGTTGACTGCCAATGCCTGATGGACTTCAGCAAGACCAATTTCGGGCGAACGCCCGCTGTTTTTTAGACTGGTGACAGCGGCCGCGCCCGTACCCCCCGTGTTACCAGCAACGTTAATGACATCCGCGCCTGCTTTGGCAACGCCGACCGCAATCGTCCCTATACCCTCGGAAGAAACCAGTTTAACACCGACTTTGACTCGCGCGGCTTTGGCATCATGGATCAACTGCCCTAAATCCTCGATAGAGTAAGTATCATGATGTGGCGGCGGGCTAACCAGTTCGACTCTGGGCGTGCCGCCGCGTAATGCGGCAATTTCGACAGAGACTTTAGCGGCGGGTAATTGACCGCCTTCGCCCGGTTTAGCACCCTGAGCTATCTTGATTTCAATTTCCTTAATATTCGGATCAGCCAGATAACCGGCCCAAACACCGAAGCGTCCTGAAGCGAACTGTTTGATGTTACAGGAACGCAGGGTGTTGAAACGGCTGGAATGTTCGCCGCCTTCGCCGGAGTTACTCAATGCCCCGACTACATGACTCATCGCACCGGAGGCAAGCATTGCCGTAATTTCATGCGCTGGCTGTACGTCACTTAAAGCAATCGGATTGCGTGCGGTTTGTATAGAATTTAAATAATTGCCTATCAGACTATCGGGATTGGCAACTTTTACGGCAAGCATATCTTCCGCTACCGCTATACTGAATTCTGTACCGGAGAAACGTTTTTTAAAGTGTTCCGCCAATTGTTCCAAACGCTGAGAGCTTGAATTTTCGGTAAAGCCAATAGCGAAAGCACCGTCATTTGTTTTCGCTGCTATTAAGCCACGAATCAAATAATTAACATTACCGCGCAAATTCTGCTTGCACAGGACGCGGTCGAAATCAGCCGTGGTAAACGCTGAGGTGATATCGGCCGGAAAATCCATGATGTCGCGCAATGAGGCGGGCCTGGAATCGCGTTCAAGATACAGATTTTTAGCAAAACTGCGATAGGCAGGCGTAATACCGAAACTGTCAATTTGTTCGGGCGTGCGCTTCTCGTAGCCTGAATCAATATAGGCTGTATCGCTGGCTACCGGCGACTTGTCTTTGGGAATATATAAAATCGCCTCATCGGTCATATTGATATATTCTCTGACCGCAGTATTTCCATAAGAATGGCCCGCACCGTCCTGGCGTTCCTTGAAAAGTCCCAGGAATGGAATGTCCTTTTCTTCGTGGACCGCCAGGGCTTTTTGATGCCATTCGCTGGCGCTGGCAGCAATATCCGCATAACGCACACCACCGACTGAGGCGTGAATATTCGGAAAATAAGGACTTAATCTGGGCTCATCGGTATCCAGATAATTGGATTCAAAGAATTCACCGCCGATATAACTTTCCACCGTGCACAGGCCAAACTTGCCCATGGTTTTCATCAGTGATTTCTCGGCACCTTTTTGATATTTATCGAGAATTTTTTGCTGCTGGGCCGCTGGATAATGACTGATAACGCGGTTGTATACGCTGACAGGACAGATGGCTGAGGCGCCAAAGCCTAAAATTGTGGCAATATCATGGGGACTTGCAGCTTGTCCGGTCTCGGCAATCAATGATGAATTAAAACGCAAACCCTGCCTGACTAAATGCTGGTTAGCCGCTGCAATCATTAACAAGGCAGGAATGGCGGCAAGCTCACGGCTGATATTGATGTCGCTTAAAATGATAATGCCGATATTGTTTCTGGCCGCCTGTTCAACCTGCTCACAAACCCTTAACAAAGCCGCTTCCAGAATATCTTCATTGTGTTTGGCATCATTAAAGTCAGGCCGGTATAACATATCCAGCGTGATTGTACTGACTGTCGACTGCCTGCGAATTTGTTCCAGGTGCGTACGCTGTAAAATCGGCGTATTGATGACCAGTTGTTTGCTGAGTTCATCTGAAAAAGTGGGTTTCGCGCCTAAGGCCACGCGCAAGGTCATACCGTCGCTTTCCCGAAGTGAATCCAGAGGCGGGTTGGTTACCTGAGCAAAGCGCTGGCTAAAATAACGCGACATGCCGCCTTCTGCACTGGACAGGGCATTTGGCGCCAAACCATAACCCATGGCCGATACTTTTTCCATGCCGGTTGCCAGCATCGGGTCAAGCAAAAACCTGAAGCTTTCCTGATTCAGGGAATAGGCGGTATGTCGCTGGTCTATATTAAACGAGTGTTCATTATCAAGTTCCGATAATTCAACGAGCGGAAGTTCAGCAAGATGAATGCAGCGCTGCGCCAGTAAAGCCTGATAATCGTGTTCGCTAGCCAATCGCTCCATGACTTGATGGCTGTTGTAGGCTTCGCCGGTACTGTGGTCAAAATACAGCATGCCGCCCGCTTCGATACGGCCGCGCTTCAAAACATCTTTGGGAGGAAAGTCAATTTGACCGGCTTCGGACATCACTGCCAAATAATCTTCGGTTTCTACTGAGCGCAAAGGCCGTAATCCCAAACGATCCAGCCGTGCGCCTACACGGATGCCATCATTGAAAATCAAGGCAGCAGGACCGTCATTTTTTTCTTCATACAGACTGAAATATTCCAGCATCGCGCGGACAGCAGGCGACAAGGTCGTGTCATTTTCCCAGGCTGGCGGCATCATGGCCAAAACAGCGGTGACTATATCCAGTTCATCTTCGTTAATACGGCGTGTCAGGGTTTGATCCAGGCGTCCGGAGTCGGATTGGCCGCAAGGAAAAATAATGTGCTTGTTATGTTGCCTGGCAATCGCATTTTCACTTAAACGGTTTTTCTTATCGGTGTTCAGCTCGCCATTGTGCGCCATATAACGAAATGGCTGAGCCATCATGGTTGCCGGCGCTGTATTGGTAGAAAACCGGGTATGGAAGAACAGAGTACTGATTTCGTGATCAGTGTCGTACAGGTCTTTAAAATAAGGCACGACTTCAAACGAATTTAAGCGGCCTTTGTAAACCTGAGTGCGCGAACTCATGGATAACGGATAAAAACCAGTCAATTCAGGGCGGGTAAAGCCTTCAACTTCAATGTCCAGCAAAGCGGCCTGAATATGCTTTTCAAATTCTTCATGCGACGCGTTTTTCAAACTTTCCGGGCGGCCAAAGACACACTGTTTTATCGGTAATTGGGCTTTTACAGCTGCTGCATTAATAACGTCAAGATCTACGGGGACAGTGCGCCATAGGATAATCGGCAAGTTGAAGTCTTTAAAATGGCGTTCAATCAGTTCATTTGCAGCGGAATCGTAATGATCGTGGTCTTCAGGAAAAAAGAAGTTGGCAACGCCAAATTGACCGAGTTCGAGACTGTCAATGCCAGAAATTTTGCGAAAGAACCTGAGGGACAAGTCAATATTAACGCCCGCGCCATCGCCTATACCTTCGGCGCTCATGCCTCCACGATGCGGAATAGTGCACAAGGCCTCATGGGATTTAACAAGCAAATCGTGAGTTTGTTTACTTTGTTTGTGAGTGATAAAGCCCACACCGCAGCTGTCCTGCGATAAATCAGCGTTGTAAAGCATAGCGTTTTTATTACCTAATCGGGAATTTTTAGTCATTATCCGGCCCGTACTCACATTTTCTCGTTATGTATAGCGTTTAAAGTTTGTTTTACCAATGCGTGGCAGATTTACATGCACCAGATCAGCGCATTAAATCAACGTGAAATTATTTAAAAAATCATTTAGTAAAACTTGTAAATGCTAGCATGATAAGGCTGATTTGTCATTTAAGCCGAATAATTTGTTATATTTAAATAGGATAAATTACCCTTAATTTGTGGGCAATTATCATGCAACTAATGTGATTTTGCCGATTTCTTGCTATTTGGTTTATAAGCACCAAAGAAAATCAGATATAAAAAACCCTCGCTTGAAAAATACAAACGAGGGTTCTATTAACTATACTTTGTTGGCTGGATTGGATCGATAGCGGAAACTCATAAATTCTCTTGTAAGCTCTTAGGGTGGTTTCGCGACAGCAAATCGCCACCGCCCTTAAAGCTAAGGTGGATTGCCTATCGGCAAATCAACTTTACGACTCACTTGGCGGCCTCTTCCCATTGATGTGTCTTTTGATTTCGCCGCATGTATAGCTCGGTTAGGTAGTCTTTGCCAACGGTGCGAAAGACAGAGAAAATATAAGCAATTTCAACGAAAAGGACCTTATCCTTTCGCGCCATCTGACGATACGTAGGCACCAGCAAGCGAGCCATCTTCTTGCTGAGCAGTTACGAACACATAGCTATGAATAAACTGGTTGCAAAGAATCTCCAAATTTTGTTTTTCGACATGGGTGTGACTGCCAAATCGAATAGCTCGTCGATTCGGTGGGCGTTCATATAGTCCACCATCTTTATGCATGGTGAGGGCGTTAGAGAAAACTTCATGCTTTTTGTGCAGGGGGGAGA
>NQJI01000149.1 GCA_002256705.1 Methylococcaceae bacterium NSM2-1 | reverse complement strand
ACCAGTCTGATTCAGTAAAATCTGACAATGGAGCAGGAAACAACAAGGATAATTGAATGAAAAGAATGCTTATCAATGCTACGCAGGCAGAAGAACTGCGAGTCGCTTTGGTAGACGGTCAAAAACTATATGATTTTGACATAGAAGTCCCTTCAAAAGAACAAAAAAAATCCAATATTTACAAAGGTATTATCACCCGCGTAGAACCAAGCCTGGAAGCGGCGTTTATAAATTATGGCGCTGAAAAACACGGCTTTTTGCCTTTTAAGGAAATTTCCCCGCTCTACCGGCAAGCTCAGGACGGCGCCGAAACAGAAGGTCGTCGACCAGCTATAAAAGATATGATTAAGGAAGGTCAGGAAATCCTTGTTCAAATTGAAAAAGAAGAACGCGGAAATAAAGGCGCTGCATTAACGACCTATATCAGTCTGGCGGGTACTTATCTGGTATTAATGCCTAATAATCCCAAGGCAGGCGGGATTTCACGGCGCATAGAAGGCGAAACCCGCAGTGATTTGCGTGAAGTGATGGCGTCGCTTGATATTCCCGAAAGCATGGGCCTGATCGTCAGAACGGCAGGATGCGGAAAAAACGCCGAAGAGTTGCAATGGGATTTAAATTATCTGCTACAACTGTGGGAAGCCATCGAACGCTCGTCCGGTGAGCAGAAAGCACCCTTTCTGGTGTTTCAGGAAAGCAACGTTATCATCAGAGCCTTACGTGATCATTTACGCGGCAATATTGATGAGATTTTGATCGACAATGAAGACTCATTTAGACTGGTAAAAGACTTCCTTAAGGAAGTTATGCCGCATTTTTTGCCAAAAGCGAAGCTGTATCAGGATGCCGTTCCTTTATTTAGCCGTTATCAGATTGAATCTCAAATTGAAGTCGCTTACTGTCGTGAAGTTTCGTTGCCTTCAGGCGGATCATTGGTTATCGACCATACCGAAGCATTAACTTCAATTGACATCAATTCTGCACGCGCTACAAAAGGCAGTGACATTGAAGAAACTGCGCTGAATACCAACCTGGAAGCGTGCGATGAAATTGCCCGTCAACTGAGGTTGCGTGATTTGGGTGGTTTGTTTGTTATCGACTTTATCGATATGCTGTCCAACAAAAATCAACGTACTGTTGAAAACCATCTGCGTGATGCGCTAAAAATTGATAGAGCCCGTATTCAAACCAGCCGCATCTCGCGTTTCGGCCTGCTGGAAATGTCCAGGCAAAGAATGCGACCGTCTCTGGGCGATTCTACGCAATTACCGTGTCCTCGCTGTAAAGGTCAAGGTACGATTCGTAATGTCGAATCGGTCGCACTTTCGGTATTGAGGATTCTTGAAGAAGATGCCATGAAGAAAGGCACAGAAAAAGTCATTGCCCATTTGCCTATTGAGTGTGCGACTTTTCTGTTGAATGAAAAGCGCCATGCCATTGAACAAATTGAAACCAGACTGAAGGTTGGCATTATCATTTTGCCCAGCAAGCATCTCGAAACACCTGCTTATGACATTGAGCGTATCAAAGAAAAAGATTTAACCGAAGAAAAACCCAGTTACTTACAAATAAAAGCAGAAGACATTACCGTTCCGGATTTTGCGCAACAAATGAAACCGAAAGTTGAAAAAGCGGCAATCAAGGAATTTATGCACGAAACGCCTGCGCCCGTGCAAACCAAAAATGAAGCCGCCAGCTTGATTAAACGCTTCTGGCATAAACTCGTAGGCCCTGGTACGGAGCCTGAAGTAAAAGTAACCCCCGCGCCAGTTGTTGAAAAAGTCAGGTCCGCTGACGAAAGCCAGCCTGGCAGAAGTCGAAGAAGAGGCGGTAGAAATCAAGCTCAAAAAAACCTGGAACCCCGTCCTGCTCGCGTCTCACCAGAGCAAGATACGAAGCAGGAACAAAGCAAGGAACCACGGCCTAATCGCAATATCAGGGGGCCGGGGCGGAACGTAAGGCGTAACCTTGCTCCAGTCAATAAAACTGTAGATGAGGCTGTCGAACTTGTTAAAAGCGAACCCGTGGCTGCTAATGAAACGCCAATAACTGAAGCGGCATTAATGACGCCTGAAGTTTCTGCGGCAACTGAAGAGCAAACCAGGCAAACAGCCAGAAAAAGCGCCAGCCGAAGAGGTCCAAACCGTAGAAGGCCACGCAATCCCAACTACAAAAAGACCGATGTGGAGGGTGATTCAAATGGTGGTGATGCCGACGAAGCCGCAACAGAAATTATAGGCGAAGCTCGTCCTGCAAAATCCCGGTCTTATGACAGTGCTTTTGCTGAAAGAGTGGAAAGAACTGAGCGCTCTGAACCTCAGACACCTCTTACTTCAGTTGCTCCGGAACCGCAAAAATCCGTCACTGAATCCGCACCAAAAGTAATTGAAGAAATAAAAGAATAATAGCTACATGGTTCAAGGACAAAAGTGCAACTGTTAAAGTTAAACTTTTGAACCTTGAATCTTACCTGTATCTTATCTCTACGGCTGTTGACCCGAACAGGGATTTCAAGCGCGAAATAAGCTCGTCAGTTGGATGTATGCGCCATTCATCACCAAGCTGAACATCGGCCCGTGCATATTTTGACGTATAGTTGATGCTTACGGGACAACTGCCACCTTTAAATGGACTTAGAACTTCACTCAACCTTTCAATGCAATTAATGGATTCCGCCTTATTTTCGGTCACATTCCAGGTTAATTTAATACCTCTTGAAAAACTCTCTCTCGCCTGCTCCATGTCGTATAGCTTCTCTACCGTTAAGCGCAACGCACCAGAAAAATTATCAATAGCCAATGCCCCCTCGGCAATTAAAAGTCTATCGCGATTAAAAATCCCCCGATATTTCTCATAAACTTCACCAAAAGCGGCGCACTCAAGCCTGCCGGATTTATCATCCAGGGTAGCAAAGCCCATGGTCTTTCCTTGCTTGGTTTGACGAGTGCGTACCTCTACCACCAGGCCCGCAACACGCGCTTCCATATTGCCGCGCGACACCTGCAAAGACGCTATTTTTCCATGGGTAAAGTGTTTTAATTCCGGTTCATATTGATCTATCGGATGCCCCGTCAAAAACAAACCCAGAGTTAATTTTTCCGCAGCCAAGCGTTCATTATCCGTCCAGGGTTCAACCGCAGTAGAATAAGCGTCTGTATCATCCACATCATCGTCGCTGTTCGCTGCTTCCGAACTGGAGCTTGGGAGCGAGAACAAATCATTCTGTCCCGTTTGTGCCATTTTTCCGTGCTGCTCGGCCACTCTCAAAGCGGTGGGTAATTCCACCATATGACTGGCTCGATTCACATCAAATTCATCAAAAGCTCCGGCGCGGATTAACGCCTCCAGTACGCGCCGGTTAAATTTGCGTAAATCTACCCGCTTGCATAAATCATATAAGCCTGAAAACCGGCCATTTTCCTCTCGCTCTTTAAGCATATCCTCAATCGCTGACTGCCCCACGCCCTTGATTGCGCCCAGTCCATAAACAATATGGTTATCGTCATTAACGGTAAAACGATAGGTAGACACATTGATAGTCGGTGGAAGGATGACCAGCTTCATCTGCCTGCATTCTTCTATCAATACCACCACCTTATCGGTATTGTCCATGTCGGAAGACAGTACCGCAGCCATAAAGGCAGCCGGATAATGGGCTTTCAGCCAGGCGGTTTGATAGGCGACCAGAGCATAGGCGGCGGAATGGGACTTGTTGAATCCGTAGCCGGCGAATTTTTCCATTAAATCGAAAACATAGGTTGCTATAGGTTCATCGACCTGATTTGCAACTGCGCCAGCGGTGAACTTTTCCCGTTCCTTTGCCATTTCTTCCGGCTTCTTTTTGCCCATGGCCCGCCGCAGCATATCCGCCCCACCCAGCGTATAGTGCGCCAATTCCCGCGCAATTTGCATCACCTGCTCCTGATATAAAATTACGCCGTTGGTGGGCTTGAGGATGGGCTCCAGCAATGGATGTGCGTACTCCGCTTTCGCGCCATGTTTCACATTGATGTAATCATCGACCATGCCCGATTCCAGAGGACCTGGACGAAACAGCGCAACCAGCGCAATAATATCGTCAAAGCAGTCGGGTTTCAGTTTTTTTATCAGCTCCTTCATGCCTCTGGATTCCAGCTGGAATACAGCTGTAGTCAGACCATTTTTTAATAGTGCGTAGGAAGCGGCATCATCTCTGGGGATGGTGGTAATATCAACCGGCGTTTCACCCGTTTGCTGTTTTTTATGATTGATGGTCTGTTTGTCAAACTGGGTTACCAGATTACCGCCGCCCTGTTCACAATACAGCGGCGTAAAATCGGTTAATTTGGTCGGCGATATAACTACACCACCCGCGTGTTTGCCGGCATTTCTGGCAGTTCCCTCCAGTGACAGCGCCATATCAATCAGCGTTTTGACTTCTTCTTCGGTGTCATAAAGCTGTTTAAGCTCAGAGCTGTCTTTTAACGCTTTGGTTAGCGTCATACCGATTTCAAAGGGGATCAGCTTGGCCAGTCGATCGACAAAGCCGTAAGGAAAGCCCAATACCCGTCCTACATCACGAATAACCGCCTTGGCCGCCATCGAACCGTAAGTAATAATCTGCGCAACATGATCCCGGCCATAATGACGCGCGACATAATCGATAACCTCATCACGTCTATCCATGCAAAAGTCAATATCAAAGTCGGGCATGGAGACCCGCTCGGGATTCAAAAACCGCTCGAACAGCAAGTCAAATTCGATAGGGTCCAAATCGGTGATTTTAAGCGCATAAGCGACCAATGAACCCGCACCTGAACCGCGTCCCGGGCCAACTGGAATATGTTCATTTTTTGCCCACTGGATAAAATCGGCAACGATCATAAAATAACCGGGGAAACCCATTTCGGTGATCACCTTCAATTCGGTGTCCAGACGCTCATAGTAAACCTTACGATTTTCCTCATCCGTGCCTTTTCCGACTGCCGGATATTGCAGCAACCGCTCTTCTAAACCTTTTTTTGACTCACTCGCCATTAAGTCACCGAGCGTCATACCTGCCGGCACAGGAAAATCCGGCAAAAAGTTCTCTCCCAGGGTCAGCTTTAAATTACAACGTTTGGCAATTTCCACGGTGTTTTCCAACGCCTCAGGGATATCGGCAAACAACGCCAGCATTTCCTCGGTACTGCGTAAATATTGCTGATCGGTATAATCCTTCGGCCGCCGCGTATCATCCAATACCCGCCCCTGATTAATACATACCCGCACCTCATGGGCAGCAAAATCCTTACGATGAATAAAGCGCACATCATTGGTGGCAACCACAGGCAAACCTGTTGCCAACGCCAATTCAACAGCAGCGGCAATATAACGCTCTTCGTCGGGCTTGCCGACTCGCTGTAATTCCAGATAAAAACTTTGCTCAAACAATGCACCCCATTGTCCAGCCAATCGTTTAGCCTCCTCATGGTTTTCAGATAACAAGGCCTTGCCTATATCCCCGCTCATTGCACCCGATAATGCAATCAAACCACTGTGATTCTCTTCTATCCACTCCGGCCTAAGCATAGGCACACCCTGATGCTGACCTTCCTGATAAGCTTTTGAGATCAATTCTGTCAGAGTGGTGTAACCCGTATGATTATTGACCAGCAAGGTCAAACGATAGGGCATGGCAGGCTCTTCAGGATTAAAAATCAATACATCAGCGCCCGCTATCGGCTTAATTCCTTGTCCCAGCGCCGCCTTATAAAACTTGACCAGCGAGAACAGATTGGTATGATCGGTAACCGCAATCGCCGGCATATTTAACTCAGCCATACGCTTGACGAGCGGTTTGATTTTAACGATACCGTCTACCAGGGAGAATTCGGTATGTAGCCTTAAATGGATGAATGCGGGTTGCATGGCTGTTGAGTTGGAGTCGGAGGTAAAGAAGATTGATGCAAAGTTGAAAAGGTCGGCTAAAATAAAAAATAAACGTTGACAGTACTTTTCTGCCTTCCGATTTTTATTGATTATTTCGGTGTATTTATGCTTTTGTGCTAAAAGATGAGCCAAAAAGGCTCTACATGATATAAAAAGTCCCAGTCCTGTTGCTTTTTGTTCAACTCAGTGTTTAAAGAGATATACTAATCCTGAACTAAGGCGGTGCTGCCTGTAACCATTCATTTCTTAATGTTTTGGATTTAATTAAGGCTTACATTTTATCATTTAT
>NQJI01000148.1 GCA_002256705.1 Methylococcaceae bacterium NSM2-1 | reverse complement strand
ACGACACTCTTTTGTTTCTCATTTGAAACAGTGATTTTATTGTCGATGATCTTGACCACTGGTGGCTGAGCAATAAAGACCAGTATCGCCTAATCAATCAGTTGGTTATCAACCTGGATAATGGGCCGCACAATTCCAGCCATCGTACCCGGTTTATGAAACGCCTGACCGAATTTGCTGACAAAAATGATCTTGAAATCATAATGGCTTTCTATCCGCCGTATCGCAGCAAATATAACTCCATCGAGCGCTGTTGGGGAATTTTTGAAAGCCATTGGAATGGAGCGTTTTAAATACACGGGAGACTACTTTGGAATGGGCTAAAACCATGATCTGGAAAGACTTGAACCCATGGTGGAAGTGCTGGAAACTTTTTTAAAAAAGTCGTGAGTATTGGTAAAAAGGTTTTCAATCCATCGTAGACAGGATAATGCGTCACCTGTTGCTTCCGAAATTCTATGTGACTATTCAGCTTCAAGATGGGTGACAAGGGAGGGCGGTGTATTTTTTGCGAGTTACCTAAGACATGACAAACGATGGGTGCACACTATATTCTTCACCTGCAACGCTTATTCTCCGGATTCCAATATTTGGTTTTCTATATTTCCGGCTATCTTTCATCACATAGCCGTCTGAATTCTCCATAGGAAGTAACTCTGCAAAATGAGTAATTGCATCATCGATGTGACGTCTGAATTTTTTTCCTATCTTCTATAATATCGTCATATTTACTTCTCTCAATAGGGATGCAAAGTGAGCTTTTTTCTCGTGAATAAGTTTTCACAAGATACCTCCATTAGTTTAGTTGTGACGCTACGCTCTCTATCCAACAAAATCAATCAAATGCCAAATTTAAACCCTCCCAATAATCCGGTAAAATCAGGATGAATGTAAAATTGATTTTATGATATTTCAATGGCTTACAATTATAAATCAGCTGGTATTTATGTAAAAAACTATAATCCAACTCAGAACATATACAATGCCCATCAAGATAACGTAAGGAGAAACCTATGCTAAAAAAATTTTTACACTGGCTGCTGACTTTAATATACAAGGTTGAGATTACTGGTCTGGACAACTACAAAAAAGCCGGAAAGCGGGTTTTGATTGTGGCCAACCACACCTCTTTTTTGGATCCGTTATTGTTGGGCGTTTTTTTGCCCGACGACATAACCTTTGCGATTAGCACGCAAATGTCTCAACGCTGGTGGTTGAAACCTTTCCTGAGGTTATCGCGGGTATTCCCGATGGATCCTACGCATCCCATATCGTTAAAAGATTTAATTCATTATCTGGAAAATGATTCCAAGACCGTAATTTTTCCGGAAGGTCGAATTTCGGTTACCGGGTCATTAATGAAAATCTATGACGGGACGGGCATGGTCGCCGATAAATCCGAAGCCGCCGTTTTGCCGGTACGCATATCGGGCGCCCAATATACGCATTTTTCAAAACTGCACAGAATTGTCCGTTTACGATTATTTCCTAAAATCACCATTCAAATTCTACCGCCTGAGACTATTTCCGCTCCCGAAAACCTCAGGGGCAAAACCCGTCGTACCTACTGTGGCCACCTTCTAGCGGATATTATGACTAAAATGATGTTTGTCACCAGTCCTTACCGGCAAACCATTTTCACCAGCCTGCTTGAAGCGCGCCGGGTGCACGGAGGTAAACACAGGATTGTCGAAGATCTGGAACGCATCCCGTTGACCTATGACGGCTTGATCACGGGTAGCGTTGCTATCGGTAATGAATTAAAAAATATTACTGCAAGCGGCGAAAATGTCGGTGTCCTTCTGCCCAATTCTACTAAAACCCTCATTACTATCCTGGGCTTGCAGTTGCATGGCCGTGTACCCGCTATGTTGAATTTTTCAACCGGTTCCGCAGGTATGCTGTCTGCTTGTCGAACAGCACAAGTGAAAACCGTGTTAACGTCTCGCCGTTTTATAGAGCTGGGTGATTTAAACGAGGAAGCCGGCCAGTTAAGCAAACAGTGTGTGTTAGTGTATCTGGAAGATTTGGCCAAAAACATTTCCGTGCTGGACAAATTTACCGCACTGATAAAATGCAGAACGGCTGATTTCTGGTACAAACATAAACAATATAGCCCTGACAGTCCGGCGGTGGTTTTATTCACCTCCGGCTCGGAGGGCACGCCCAAAGGCGTAGTGCTTTCCCATGCCAACATTGTGGGCAATCTTAAACAGTTAGAAGCCTGTATCAGTTTTAATTCCCTGGATATTGTGCTCAACTTTTTACCCATGTTTCATTCCTTTGGCTTTACGGTCGGCACCATACTGCCGATTATTAGCGGCATGAAAACTTTCTTTTATCCGACACCCCTGCATTTCGCCGTTATCCCTGAAATTGCTTATGAAATCCATGCCACTATCATGTTTGGCACCAATACTTTTTTTGCGGCCTATGCTAAAAAAGCGCACGCCTATGACTTTTATAATATGCGATATGTAGTTGCCGGGGCCGAAAAGCTGCAGGAAAGCACCCGCCAGGTCTGGGCGGATAAATTCGGCATTCGTATTTTGGAAGGTTACGGGGCTACCGAAACCTCACCGATAACCTCGGTTAACACGCCTCTCTATTATAAGGCGGGTACTGTAGGCCGCTTTATGCCCTGTATGGAACACAAACTGGAACCTGTTGAAGGTATTAAAGATGCAGGTCAACTGCACGTCAGGGGCCCTAATATCATGCTGGGTTATCTATTGGCTGACAACCCCGGCAAACTGGTCCCGCCTGAATCCGTTTATGGCAAGGGCTGGTATGACACCGGCGATATTGTTCATGTCGATGATGAAGGTTTCATCAGCATACGCGGTCGTAGTAAACGTTTCGCCAAGGTGAGCGGCGAAATGGTCTCCTTAGCCGCTGTCGAGCAGTTGGCCACTAATGCCTGGCCGGACGCACATCACGCTGCAATCAGCTTACCCGATGCAAAAAAAGGTGAACAGATTATTTTGGTCACCACTCAAAAACGGGCAACCGTTAATGATCTGGCTGCAGCATCGCCAGGAGTTGCCCACATCAGTCTGCCCAAGAAGATTTTGATAGTTGATGCAATTCCAGTCATGGCGACGGGTAAAGTCAATTATCCAGCTGTTATCGAACTGGCAAGTGGTGCGCATCGAAATTAAACGGTTACGATTCAGCGAATTGTAAAACCGCGAGCTAGCCCAGCTTTAGCCAACCGTAAAAGCATACCCGTTTGAGTTGGATCGGTTTTTTTGTGCACACTTCTTTTTCTTCTGAACTGGTTATTGACCTTATCTGCGCGTCGATATATTTAAAGGCTTGTCGAACATGAATTTCCATATTGCTTACTTTTATTTTGGGTATTTAGAGATTCCCAGTTGATGGCTTCCGGAAAAAGTTTGAGAAAATGCGCGAAAATCAATTGCCTTAACAATAAGCATTTATATTGAGCTGATCCACGAATATCAGAAATCGGGGCAACTTCGCTTTGGGCGATTTCGACAGCTTCATGGATGGTTGAGGGCTTGATAGTTTTACCCTGTAAATAAGCGCAGGTTTTTGTCAGATAAAACGGAATGGCTGCCACGCCTCCGGCGGCCAAATGTGCTGTCTCAATTCGCCCATCAGTCTGTTGAATACTTATGGCTGAATTAACGCTGGCAATGTCCAGGTAAGTGCGTTTGCTGACTTTTTCGTAACTGAAGTAACGAGTGTTTGACTTATCAAACAAAATTTCCAGAACCTGTTCGCCAGCCTGTAAATCAACTTTTTTATAGGTTTGAAAAAAGTGTGTTAAGGCAATGGTTCGACGATTTTTTTCTGAAGCCATTATTAGCTGAGCGTCCAGAGCCAGAAAAAATATCGCCAGATCAGCTATAGGGGAAGCGTTAACCAGATTTCCACCGATTGTCGCCCGCTGCCGAACCGGAGCAGAACAGATTAATTTAAAATCCTCAACTACAGCCGGAAACAGTTGCTGAATCAGGGGTGAAGTTCTCAATTGCTCAATGGTAGCCGTTGCCTTAATGATGCATTGCTGATTTTCGTAGCGAATGTTTTCAACAACGGGCGCAGGTATCAAAAAATGTATCGATCGGGATTGTAACCGTTCCGGTTTTTTTACAAATAAATCAGTTCCGCCGGCAACAAGCACTGAATTTAGCACTGGAATTGAGGGATTACAGGGTGACAGCGGCAAGAGTGTTTGTGCTACGGTTGAAAAATAAGCCGGTAATATCTGCCATTGAATCAAGTCATCGATTCTCTGCGCCATGGGTGAACAAGACAGGTCAAACTGACTGCATAGCTGTTTTATGGCGCGTTTTGCAGCGACATAAATTACCGGCTACCGCATCTGTCGCGGCGTCTTCATCGGATTCCGGATTAGCTAGAAAAAAACCAGTCAACGCCATGACTAAACCGGGCGTACAAAAGCCACACTGAATCGCGCCATGGCTTACCAGCGCCTGTTGAATCGGGTTAATTTGCTCACTGTTAATACCCTCTATGGTGACAACATGGAAACCTGCAACCGCACCTAACGGCAGTAAACAGGCATTAACCGACTGATACTGTAAGCTTCCATCTGTCAGTTTGCCCAATAATACCTGGCAAGCACCGCAGTCGCCTTCCCGGCAGACTTCTTTGGTGCCGGTCAAGCCACGATGATGGCGAATAATATCCAGCAATATTGCGCTGGCGGGTAAATCTTCTTCGACTAGCTGTTGATTTAACAGAAATTTGCTCATGGCGATTACACCGTTAATGAAGTAAATGTAAACGATCTTCCATCAAATAAGCCTTGATCGCTCAACTTTAAATCGGGGATCACCAATAACGCCATAAAAGCCAGCGTCATAAAAGGTGCGCGTAGCGATGAACCCATTTTTTTAGCGGCATTATCCAGTTCCGCATAACGTGCCGCAACTGAATCGCCATCGCCATCACTCATCAATCCGGCAATAGGTAGTGGTAAAAGTTCAACACCCTGGGCATTGGCAATGGCAATGCCGCCTTGGGCGGCAATAATTTTATTGACCGCCAGGCACACGAACCCGGCATCTGTACCAACCGAGATAATATTATGAGAGTCGTGGGCCACGCTGGATGCCAAGGCACACTCTTGCAAGCCAAATCCCTGAATAAAAGCCAGGGCGGGTTTGGCGGGCTGGTAACGGTTAATAACGGCTAATAACAGAATATCACGAGCAAGGTCAGGTACTATTTTATGGTTTTTAATTTTTGGCGAATGTAGTACCTCATGTGTGAACAATTCGCCATCCACTGCTTTTATGACTCGAATTTGCTGTCCACTTGCTGCTACCTCCAGATCAGAGATTGTTATAGTGCGGGCATTAAAGCGATTAACAGGTGTGGGTTTGATGCTGGCCAACAGACTTTTGCCCTGCTGAGCTACTTTCTGCCCCGCTATCCATGTACTGACAGGTGCAAATGTCTGTAGGTTTTCGGCTTCCACGGCATCCATACGGTCACCAACCTTCAATTGCCCAACAGGTAAATCATAGTGCCTGATCGGATTTAAACAGGCACAACGGAGGACATCAAAGACAGAGTGACCTTTAGCGACAGCCCTTGCTGCCAGCAAATTGATATGTCCTGAGACCAAATCATCAGGATGTTTGTCATCGCTGCAAAACATCACTTTGTCAGGAAATTGGCTGATTAACGGATGTAATGCCTCGAAATTACGCGCCGCTGAACCTTCTCTGATTAAAATAGAGAGTCCAGCCGCCAATTTGGCTTCCGCTTCAGTCAAGGAGCTGCATTCATGGTCGCTAGAAATGCCCGCGTCCGCATAACGTCTCAAATCCTCACCCGTTAAACCGGGCGCATGACCATCGATAGGGCAGCCATAACGTTTGGCTAATTCCAGCTTTGCCAGTATGCGTGGATCGTTGTTCAGTACCGCCGGGAAATTCATCATTTCTGATAAATAGGCAGTGATCTTGTTTTTAAACAGAAAGTCCAGTTGTTCGCTTTCGAGCCGGGCACCGGAGGTTTCAAAGGGCGTTGCAGGGACACACGATGGTGCGCCAAAAAAAATCTGTAAAGGTGTTAACCGTGCGTTATCAACCATAAAGGCTATACCCTCCAGCCCAAGTACATTGGCGATCTCATGGGGATCTGAAACCGTGGCTACGGTTCCATGCCGGCAGGCAATACGGGCAAACTCGCAAGGCGTGAGCATTGAACTTTCGATATGAACATGCGCATCAATAAAACCAGGCATTAAATAAGTCAAGCGCGGGTCTTCATCGCCACGTTTGTTAATAGTCATAATGTGGCCATTGTCCCAATAAACTTCAGCCAGAAAAATCCGACGCTCAAGAGGCTGAACAATATTGGCTATCATATTGCCGTGACTCATTTTTGCTACCTTATGACCCTATTTTATGGTTTTTACTTGAAAACCGGCTTTTTCGTTCAGGCACTAAATATCTTTTAACAAACGATTTTGATCAGAGGCTTCCATCAATATCCTGAAATTATTGACTGCATTCATAAACAGTCGCTCCTGATTGATATCCGGTAAATGATTTTGTCCACATTGTTCCAGGGCGTTAATAACATAAGCAATAGTGAGTCTATTGATATCTAACGCAGGCTGGTAAAACTCTTCAATTTCATCCTGATTTTTAAACTCGACAATAATATGACTTGCCATTAATTCGGATAAAACGGGCTGAATAATGGCTATCGGTATAACCAGTCTCGTCGCTATTTGGGCTGCGGTTAATGGACGATTCACTTGCATGAAATTCTTGATAATCAAATGAGTTGTTTGCAGGGCAATGACTTTTTTCAATGAGAAACTTAAATCAGAGAATCGTTTGTTATTTCGATAAATCTCATAATTCTGTAGAAAAAAAGCCACTTCACAACCCAATAGGACAATCATCCAGCCCATTTGCAACCAGACGACAAACAGGGGTAATGCTGCGAAACTGCCGTAAATTGCATTATAACTTGATACGCCAATCTGAAGACTCAGATAAGCCCACTGCGACAGATGATACAAAATACCGGCAACAATACCGGCAATGATGCCGGCCCTGTAGTTTATTTTATGATTGGGCATAAAAATAAACGTAAAGGCAAATAACGCTATCATGAGCAGCAAAGGCAACAGGCCCAGAGCCCTGAGTACCAGCCAGGTGCCGAATTCCGGCAATTCAATCACGGTCATTAGCCAGGTTATTTTTGTATTCAGGAATAACGTAATACTGCTCGACGCTATGATTAAAACTGGAGCCAGGAGCATTAAAGATAAATAATCGCTAAATTTACGGCTTATTGATCGTCCTGCGCCTATTTTCCAGATGGAGTTAAACGACTCTTCGATATTACCAATGACGTTGATTATGGTCCAGAACAGGACAACAATGCCAATCCCCGCTATAACTTCGCCTTTGGTGCTGTTCAGCAGGTTTTGCGCAAAACTGATGAGCTGTAGCACCAGCATATTTTGATCCGGCGCTTGCTCAAGTAATCGTTGTTCCAGCATTTTTTCAAAACCGAAACCCTTGGCGATACCAAACAGCATGGCGATGATAGGCACTATCGACAGTATACTGTAAAGCGTTAATGCGGATGCCCTTAGCGGGCACAGATCGCGAGAGAAACCCTGGACGGACAAGATAACTATTTTTAGCGACTTGATTATCGTCGCTTTAAACAATGGCAGTCTTTGCTCATGTAACAGCCATATATCTTCTTTAATAAAACTGATTAGATTGAGTCCCATCTGCTGATCTTATGCTTTTGAATTAACAATACTTTCGCCAGTTAGCCTTAGTGGTTTTTAAATATAGTACCAAGTGGGATGATCAGAAAAGGTAGTATACGGAGTCTGAGGTATCCCCACGAATCTTATCGTACAATCAATAGGTTACATTGGCATTAGCTACGACAAAATTCGAGTTTTCGCTGTTTAACCTGCTGTTTTGTAATAAAGAATTGGCTGAAGCAGGATGTCAGTAGTTCTCTGTGTAGAAGGGTAATAATGCTCCAACCTGCTGACTAAAATTCTATAATACTCTGATTTAACGATAT
>NQJI01000147.1 GCA_002256705.1 Methylococcaceae bacterium NSM2-1 | reverse complement strand
CAGAAAACGAATGATATCACCACTCATGGCCCATGCAGCGAGCGCACACACGATAGTTAACGGTGTATAAAGCGCGCCCAATTGATCGCCTAGCCGTCTGATATTTGGGCGATACTGCTCGGAAGAGCGCATGACTTCCATAATTTTGGCATAACGGGAATCAACAGACAGTTTATCTGCGCGAATCGTTAACGCCGAATCACCATTGATTGCACCGGACATGACTGTCGAACCGCAGGTTTTCGACATCATATACGGCTCGCCAGTCAAGTACGATTCATCCATGGTGCCGGAACCTTCCTGCACAGTGCCATCAACCGGGCAGATTTCATGAGGAAGTACCAATAAGGTATCGCCAATGTTGACCTGTTCCGTTGTAATATCGATCAGCTTATCGCCCGATTTTCTGTGAGCAACTGATGGCATGCGATTGGCAAGCGCTTCGAGAACCGAAGAGGCTTTGCGCACGGCATAGTGTTCCAGTGCTGCGCCGCCGGAAAGCATTAATACCACAAGACTTCCGGCCAGATATTCATCCAGCAAAACCGCCGTCACTATGGATAGGCCGGCCAGCAAATCGGCGCCAAAATTCCCCTGGAATAATTTTACGATGAGCTGATAAACCAAGGGAATACCGCCTAGCGCCAAAACTGCAAGCAGCGGTAGTTGCACCAGTGCAACAGAGAAACTGAATTGCCCCTGGTATAAGCTGGCGATTGCTGAAGTTAAGGCGGCATTGACTGCCAGCGTATAGACTTCATGGCCAATATCAAGTGCATACCTCAGCACCAGATAACAGCCGATGCCGAGTATACTCAAAATGGCAATGATATTTTCGGACTTTGAAGTAGTTGCAGATTGCTGGGTTTTAACCGTGTCAGTCATGTTATTAGTATTGTTGGGTTAGGGAGGTGTACCCAACTTCAAGGCTTCGATCGTTAAGTTACTTTACGCTACTATACTCTGCGAGTTCTCGGTTACGGAAAATCAATAGTAGGTCGAATTGATGGAACGTAACATGACTTATTTTTCTTCAGGTTTTTTGTAACCGTTCCACATTGCTTTTGCCAGATTTTCCCGGTGTATAAAGCTTTCAACGATTACCCCGACGATATGTACAAACACCAGCAACAGAGTCAAGTTGGCAAAGAATTCATGCACTTCTTCCCAAACTTTTTCATAACTTGATCCTACCAAATTAGCTAATGGTCCCGCTCCCTGATCAGCGCCGTAGACAGCAAATCCTGTGATGGAAGTCATTAACAGACTGATCAGTAATAACACAATCATGGCGGCACCGGCCGGGTTATGGCCGAGGTAACGTTTAGCTCTTAAGGCGATAACATCTTTAACATAGATAACTGACTTAACAGGGCTACATAAAAAATTTGAGAATCGGGCATAGTCATTGCCAATGAATCCCCATACTAATCTGAAAAGCAGTAAACCAAATACCAGATAACCCGCCCAAACATGCACTGTTAATAATTCATCTTCAGTCAGGTAGGCGATAAAGAATCCGGCAACCAGCAACCAGTGAAATATTCTAAGTGGGAGATCCCACACTTTAATTAACTCTTGTGATTTCATTTTGTATTCCTTAATTGTGTGTATTGCTACTGTATCGCATAAAGCTGAAATGAAACTGAAAAGTGATGACGTAGTGGAGGCAGGATGAACGCAGGCCGGATTGATTGCCCCAGCTGAATATTATGAAGCCGGATCCGGGGGGTGATCACATCCACAGGCCATAAGCGGTAAATTTTTTTCGACCTGTATGTTATTTGTTGGGCTGACAATAACGCCTTTTGTTTCAGCAATGCAGCTAATCATAAAATCATTAATTACGCTCCAGGTTCCGCCGATATTTTCCATTAAGATGCCGTGGCGGTTTGAATCAATAATATTGAGTTGCCGATTTCCGTTTTCCAGTTTGTCCATAATTTCCAGGGCACTATTTACAGATACTACTGGATCTTGATCGCCATGCAAAATGAGAATGGGTATTTTACAAAGTGGCAGAAATTCGTCCATATCATGAATTAGCCTTCTTAATTCATACAAGCTTTTGACAGGTACATGCCGGTAATTGATTAACGGATGCTCAGTACCGTTTTCAATAAAAGGTTTGATGCCATCGTAAGATGAAACCCAGTCAACAATTTTATTGGCTCCATATAACAATGACACCAGCACAAAGGCGGGGTTGATAAATTTTATAGGGACGGCAACGGCACACACGCCGATTATTTCCGGGTATTGTTCAGAGGCCAGTTTAAGGGCTAAAGCGCCGCCGGTAGAAAATCCGCTGACGAAGATGTGCTTGCAATGGGCTTTGAGGATCTTGAAGCCTCGCAATACCGAACCGTACCAGTCTTCCCAAGTCTGGTCGCGCAGGGCATAAGGTGAAGAGCCGTGGCCTTTCAGGCGGACCCCCATGACCGTATAGCCCTGTTGAACCAGATATTCGCCATAGCCTCTTAATTCTGCGGGACTGGCAAGTAGACCGTGAATAAGCAACACGCCGATCCCGTTACCGATTTTGGGCCGGAGAAAAAAAGGCGAGGGGTCGGCTGCGGCAGTTTCATGCTCATTGATATCATCGAAACGGCGGTTGCTATAGACATGCCGCTCACAGCCCAAATCGCGGCATTCATCTTCAAAATGCCAGTTGGCCAGTTGTTGCGGATCAATGTGACCGCATTCGTCCAGGGCTTGAATCATGACCTTGCGGACGGCTTTTATGGGCCTGGCTTCATTATCATAAACGGCAATAAGATTCTCCAGCCTGATTTCATCAATGTCTTGTTCCTCAAGAAGTTTTGGTAAAAATTGATAACAATTCTCCTGTTCAATAATAAGATCAGCGTTTTTTGCCGCGCATATAAAGTGTTCAAAGCGCTTACTGGTACCGGAGCTTAAGTCACAGTAATCGATCGGGTTGAGCAGGCTTCTGTGCAGATTGATTTTGCTGTTAAGCTGTAAGTGCTTGACGGCGATATACAAAGTCGTGAAAAAACATTGGTGCTCGATTTTTTGCTGACCTTTTTCCATGCAGTACATGATGAGTGTTGATGCAAGATGGCTTAAGTTGATAGTGACATTCGCATAAATCTCCTGCATGTATTGGTCACGCGTGACATTAGCGGTTTTTTTAAAATATGCTCCCAGATATTTTTGCTGCCAATTTTTAGGCGATGTATGCAGGGAGAAAACGTCATCCAGCGTTTTAAATCTGGATGTTACCGTTTCCAGCAGATACTGATTCAACCAGTTCGAGATCTTATGCGGTTCTATGGGAATGCCCATACGAATATCCATATCGGTATTCTTGAGCATGATGTTACCTTCGATTAGCAATTCTTCAGTTTGGCGAAAACTTAAATTATCAGCAAAAAGCTCAACACCGGTTAACAATATATTTTCCGAAGATCGAATCGGATAAAAGGTAATGTTTGAGGGGATAATCAGGGTCGGTTTCAGTGCTGAAGTGAGTAATTGATCGAGACTATCGAATCGCAGTTCATCTTTCCAGCGTAACAGTTGAGCCTGATTTTTATCAGCATAGGTCTTTCGAATGATGGCTTTAAAAACTTCTATACCCTGAGCCAGAACGGCCGCGCCGGTGTGTTGTTTGCGCCGCTGGCCAGAGAGTCGTGAGTAAATATTGTAGCGGCCTTGATTATCCATAACGCGGCGGTCTTTGACCATACCGCCTTCCGGAAAAATGATCACCTTGCGTCCGCGTAAGACTTGTGCGGCAAGCAAGGGGAACAGCCGGTCATGATCATGAGGAAAAACACCAACGTTTCTCAAATATTTCGCCAGTACGGTATCTTCCTCAAAGAATTCCCCCGCAGCGATGGCACAACTGTATGCTCCGGTTTGTTCAAAAATTAAAAATTGCGGGATGAATGTTTCAAATCTGGAAAAATGATTGAATAAAAATATGTCTCCTTGTTGTACCTGAGTATCTGCATGAAGTTTCAATTTGACACTGAGCATTTTTTTGACAGTGCTAATTACCTTAACCGACCGGTTATAGAGTGTCGTGTTTATATCGTACCAGTTATCAGGATAAGGTATTTTATTCATGATCAATTACCACTTACTCGGGTTCTGATAATTCCAGAAAGTGGGCCGGCTTTTTATCAGCGGAGGACGATTCCGAGACGCCGGATTCATAACTGTTGCCAGCATTTTTATTGGCGGATATTGAATTTTCAGTAACTGTTTCTTTACTGACGTTATTACTTTCTTCAAAACTCTCGTCAAGCAGGTCGGGATCATTCTCTTCCGGGGGATTGCCGTCATGGACAACAAATTCACGATTTTGCTCATAAGAATTTTTAATGAAGTCGTAACG
>NQJI01000146.1 GCA_002256705.1 Methylococcaceae bacterium NSM2-1 | reverse complement strand
CACTCAATCTTTGGTTCAATATGGCATTTTGATTTTTCATCATTTGAAGTTCATGAGCCAAATTAAGTGCGGCCATAACCGCAATTCTGTCCGGGCCGGCTATTTTGCCGGAGTCTCTCATTTTGCGCATTTGCACATCAAGCTGCTGGGCTGAGTGAATAAGATCGTCCTGTTCTTCAGGATCGCAGGCAATTCGGTATTCTTTGCCCATAATGATAAGAGATACGGGTTGGGGTTTCTTATTCATGAGCCGTGCTCCATTGCTTTTAGACGGGTAATCATTGCTTCTACGCGGGTTCTGGCTAAACTGGTTTTTTCCAGCAATTGAGCTTTTTCCTGAGCCAGTGTTTCTTGTTTAATCTTCAGTGAACTGTTTTCACTTTTCACGGTGTGGTATCTATCGATGAGCTGATCCAGCTTGTCTTCGAAGTTTTTTAATTCTAAAGGTAGATGTATTTCTGTCATGGTGGTAACTAAGGTTATTGCAAGTAATCAGGTGCTTTCAAGAGTGTTTTTCGGTTGTAGCGATAGGTTTTGCGGCACAGAGTCAGTCACTCAGCGAGTCAAAGTGAACAAATATTAACCGAGTTAATTATCAATGGTAGCATAAGCACTATTTTTATTTTAGTGATAGTGAAATTATTATGGCTTATAAGACATGTAACGCAATAATTGTACAAAGTGATGCTGAACTCTCGGCGGCTGAGGCTCACGGCATGGCAACCGGCATGTTATGCGTCAACGAACAGACAGAGAGCGCAGCTTGGTTAGCCGAGCTGTTGCATGATAGCAATTCTGTGATTGATGAAAATAAAAACATACTGGTAAGACTATTCGGGGAGACACGGCACTTACTGGCAAGTGATGAGTTTGAATTTGATCTGTTTTTGCCAGAAGATGATACTTCGTTGATCGAGCGGGTTGACGCCTTAAAAAGTTGGTGCAGGGGGTTCCTGTTTGGCGTGGGTTCAGGAGCCACAGCTTCAAACTGGCCGAAAGAAGCTCGCGAAATACTGAAAGATATTGCCGAATTTACCAAGCTTGATGCCAATGCGGAAGGCGAGGAAGATGAGCGTGCTTTGGTCGAGATTACTGAATATTTGAGATCGGCTGTATTATTGCTACGTGATGAGTTGGGTGAAAGCAGCGGTGAGATTGATGCACGGTGGTGAACAATAATGAAACAAAGTGAATTTAAAAAACGACGCAAGCAATTTATGCAGTACGTTGGCAAAGGCAATATTGCGCTAATAGGCAGTGCTTCAATGCGCACGCGTAACCGGGATGTGGACTATCCATTCCGGCAAGATAGCGATTTTTATTATTTAACCGGCTTTAATGAACCGGATGCCTTGGCTGTGTTTATCCCTGGACGTGGACAGGGAGAATACATTTTATTTTGCCGCGAATTTGATGAAAAAAAAGCCTTATGGGAAGGCGCGCATTCAGGGTTGGAAGGCGCTACAACGCATTATGAAGCGGATGATTCTTTTCCGATTGATGATTTGGATGACATTTTACCGGGCCTGTTGGAAAACAAAACCAAAGTTTTTTATCCGATGGGTCGCGATTCAGAGCTGGATCATAGCTTGCTGGAATGGATAAATCATATCCGCAGTCAATCCAGAACCGGTGTTGTTGCACCCGGCGAGTTGGTTTCCCTGGAGCTTATCCTGCATGAAATGCGCCTGTTTAAAAGTGCTGGCGAACTTAAACTCATGCGCCGCGCCGCCGAGGTTTCGGCTAACGCCCATGTTAAAGCTATGCAAGCCTGTAAACCAGGACTGTATGAATACCAGATAGAAGCAGAAATTATTTATCATTTTGTACAAAATGGACTGCGTGCGGTGGCTTATCCCTCGATAGTTGCAGGTGGAAAAAATGCTTGTACTTTGCACTACACGGAAAATGACTCCAAATTAACAAAAGGTGATTTGCTGCTGATTGATGCTGGAGCTGAGTGCGACCATTATGCCGCCGATATTACACGCACTTTTCCTGTTTCCGGGCGTTTCAGCGAGCCGCAAAAACAACTTTACCAACTGGTTTTAGATGCTCAGGCCGCGGCACTTGAACAAATAAAGCCCGGACTACCCTGGAATCTGGCCCATGAGGCTTCAGTTGAAGTTCTCACCAAAGGACTGGTTTCTTTAGGTCTGCTCAAAGGCAAGGTGAAAAAGCTGATTAAAGATGAAAAATATAAACAATTTTATATGCACCGGATTGGTCATTGGCTGGGAATGGATGTGCATGATGTGGGGGATTATAAAATAAATCAGGAATGGCGATTACTTGAAGCTGGCATGGTACTGACTGTTGAGCCCGGTTTGTATATCCCTGTTGACTGTAAAACTGTAGATGAGAAATGGCGCGGTATAGGCATACGCATTGAGGATGATATTCTGGTCACCGCTCAAGGTCATGAAGTATTAACCAGTGGCGTACCTAAAACCATAGCAGAAATTGAAGCATTAATGCAGGTGGCCTGATGCAACATGATTATGACTTAATAATTGCCGGTGGCGGCTTGGCGGGTAACTGTCTGGCGCTGGCGCTAAAAGACACCGGACTGAGAATTGCTATTGTTGAAGCCAATACGCGCCAACAATTGCACGCATCTTCTGCGGGTGACAGAGCCTTGGCTTTAGCGGCAGGGACAGTAATGATGTTGGACTCGTTGGATATCTGGCAAGGTATCAGTCACTCCGCCACCGCGATAACACATATTCATATTTCTGATCGTGGTCATTTTGGCAAAACGCGCTTGTCGGCAAAAAAGGAACACGTTGATGCATTGGGTTATGTCATTACCGCCCGAGACATTGAAACACATGTCGCTAATCTGATTACTGAAGCCGGTGTAGAACTTATTTCTCCTGCCCGCGTTGTTGGTTTGATGTCTGGCGATAAAGAGGTCTGCATCAGTTTAAAACAGGGTAATGAATCATTAAACGTATCGGCCAGACTATTGGTTGGTGCGGACGGCGGTTTGTCCTCAGTCCGCAAGTTGCTGGACATAACTCAGCACATGACAGATTATGGTCAAACAGCGTTAGTCACGACAGTAAAATCAACTATCCCCAATAAAAATACCGCATTTGAGCGTTTTACGGCTTCGGGACCGCTGGCATTATTGCCTGTAGCTAAAAACCTTTCTGCAGTAGTCTGGACGCGCACGAATGAAGATGCTAGCGCTCTGATGCTAGGCAGTGAGGCGGATTTTCTGGTCGAGTTGCAACAGTGTTTCGGTTTTAAGCTGGGTGAACTAAGCTTAACCGCGCCAAGGCGAGCTTTCCCCTTGTCGCTCATACGTGCAGAAAAAATGGTTGCAGGTCGAGCGGTAATTATAGGCAATGCGGTACATCAGTTACATCCCGTTGCCGGGCAGGGTTTTAATTTAGGGTTGCGGGATGTAGTGCGGCTGGCTGAAATGCTCATCAAGCAGCATGAACAGAAGAAAGATATTGGTGCAGCCGATTTTTTAAAGGATTACGCCGTATCCAGAAAAAAAGATCATGACCGGACGATTGGTTTTACTGATGCCGTGGTAAAGATTTTTTCTAATGAATGGTTGGCACTGGCAGCCGCCAGAAACCTCGGACTGGCTTTACTGGACCATATTCCTGCTGCAAAAACACTGCTTACGCGCCATGCCATGGGGCTTTCAGGACATATACCCCGATTGGGGAGCAATAAATAATCCGTCAGAGGATTTGGTGAGGTTGTACTCGTGTAGCGTAGTCCGTCATTTTACTGCGTCTTGGAATGCTGCAAGGCGGAGTGCACTATCCATTTCCGCCTTACAAACTGCCTTGTCTTTGACATAAAAACCAAGCACTCAATCGATAGGGGAGCCTGGATTTTTTGAGTGGATTATCGCTCTACTTTGGTTTGTTATCTTTCTTTGGTTCGACGAGTGATTTTGTCTCGACGGCTGCTGCATCACTAAGCAAGATGTCGTTTTTGTTTTTCTCGACGGTTTTTTCACCTATCCCTTTTACGTTGGTCAAGTCTTCAGCTGTTTTGAACAGGCCTTTGTCAGTCCTGTATTGTACGATAGCTTCAGCTTTTTTCATGCCAATGCCTGACAAAGCTTCAGAGATAGTCTTCGCATCAGCGGTGTTAACGTTAACGGGTGCGGCAATTGCATTGAAGGCACATAAAGATAATAACAATATTATTTTTTTCATTTTTTTTCCTCAAAAATATTAAAAATTGTTACGAATATTTTTGTTATCGCAAATCAGGATAACATGAAATATTCGAAAAAAGTCTAGTGGTTTATTAAGGAAATACAACGATAACTCCATTATATTTATAGAGGGTCCTTGTGACATGTCAACTTTAGGCATTATTTGCAATAATAATTGCCCGCTTTGGGGCTGGTAGCCCTTCGCA
>NQJI01000145.1 GCA_002256705.1 Methylococcaceae bacterium NSM2-1 | reverse complement strand
CTTGATTAGCGAAGCAAGCCTGAAATGCTTCTGAAATCAGGATGTCTGGCATCTCTCAGCCATTCGAATAAAACGGATTCGTAATTGAATGGTAATGCACTGTTGTTGCGTGCGTTGCAAGGCATAGAATTTATGCTCGGTTTTGTGTGAACAGATGGCGTCCTCGACCACATAAACCTGATAGCCGTTACGCAGACATGGGCTTCAAGTCCTGCCAGAATGATCTGTTTGTCAGTTTAATAGAGTCAGTTATTGCCAATAAGACATGTAATCTTGATCTTAACCCTTTTTCATGATCCGGGCCTTTTCCCGTTGCCAATCGCGGTCTTTCGATGTGGCGCGTTTATCGTGCAATTGTTTTCCTTTTGCCAGACCTATTTCCAGTTTAGCCCGTCCGTTTTTCCAGTACATGGACAGCGGAATCAGTGTGTAACCTTTGCGTTCTACCGAGCCAATGAGTTTATTGAGTTCGTGGCGGTTCAGTAATAATTTTTTAGCGCGGATAGCGTCCGGTTTAATATGTGTGGATGCCGACAGCAGCGCGGAAATATGGGCGCCAGACAACCACGCTTCGCCACGTTTTAACACGACATAACTTTCTTTGAGCTGAACACGACCTTCCCGGAGGCTTTTAACTTCCCAGCCTTCCAGAACAATCCCCGCTTCAAATCGCTCTTCAATAAAATACTCATGCCTGGCTTGGCGATTAACGGCAATCGTTGCGTTTTGCTGGGTTTTATTTTTTTTGGAGTTTTTATCGGCCATAGGGGCTGGTTTTTGATTTTTTAAACTGACGTAAAGGAATATTTTTGTTATTTTACTCGATATTACTAATAAGGTGAGATTTTAATAGGCGCTCAAAAATGACGGATACAAAAAAATCAGTACATGGTGCATGGTCATCACGTTTCGCATTTATTCTGGCAGCAACCGGTTCTGCGGTCGGTTTGGGAAATATCTGGAAGTTTCCTTACATTACCGGAGAAAATGGCGGCGGGGCATTTGTAATCGTTTATCTCGTGTGCGTGTTGCTAATCGGCATACCTATTATGATTGCCGAAACCATGCTCGGCAGGCGCAGTCAACGAAATCCTGTTGAGACGATGGCATTGTTGACTGACGAAGCGGGCGCGGATAAAAACTGGCATTATTTGGGCTGGATGGGTGTTATCGCAGGCATGTTTATCCTGTCGTAT
This sequence comes from Methylococcaceae bacterium NSM2-1, assembly GCA_002256705.1. Taxonomy (GTDB): domain Bacteria; phylum Pseudomonadota; class Gammaproteobacteria; order Methylococcales; family Methylomonadaceae; genus Methylobacter_C. The sequence goes on along the minus strand of NQJI01000145.1, from coordinate 3,209 downwards.
TACAGCGTTATTGCCGGCTGGGCTTCGGCTTACATAGTAAAAGCTTTTGCGGGCAGTTTTTTTGATGCCGATGGAACTGCGATAAAAGGGATTTTTGATGATTTTGTTGCCAGTCCGGTGCAGTTGATTTTCTGGCATTCTTTATTCATGCTGGCAACCATGCTGATCGTGGTGCGTGGTGTTCATAATGGCCTGGAAAAAGCCGTGCAGTTTTTAATGCCGAGCTTGTTTGTATTGATGATTTTGTTAGTCGGTTATGCGATGACGACAGGGAGCTATAATCAAGGGCTGCATTTTTTGTTTATGCCTGATTTCAGTAAGCTGACCAGTGACTCGGTATTAACTGCGATGGGACATGCTTTTTTTACCCTGAGTTTAGGCATGGGTGCGATTATGGTTTATGGCTCTTATTTACCTAAAGGCATATCGATTGCCAAAACGGCGTTTTTGATCGCAGGCGCTGATACTGCCGTCGCTTTATTGGCGGGTATTGCTATTTTTCCTATTGTTTTTGCCAATAATTTACATCCTGCTTCTGGGCCCGGACTCATTTTTCAAACCTTGCCGATTGCTTTTGGCGCCATGGCCGGCGGCTGGTTGATGGGAATATTGTTTTTTGTGATGTTGGTGATTGCGGCCTTGACTTCCTCTATTTCATTGATAGAGCCAGTTGTAGCGTGGCTGGTTGAAAGTAAAGACTTAAGTCGGGAAAAAGCCTGTATATGGTCGGGTTTAGTGACCTGGTTACTAGGGCTGGGCACGGTATTTTCCTTTAATGTCTGGTCTAATGTTAAGTTTTTTGACAGAAATATCTTTCAATTGCTGGATTACTTAACTGCCAATTTAATGCTACCCATCGGTGGCTTTTGTATTGCGGTATTTGCCGGCTGGATTATGAAGCGGCAACACAGCGAACAAGAGCTGGACATGCCTAATGCAGCAAGCTATCAAGTGTGGAAAATTTTGATCAGCTATGTGGCGCCATTAGCTGTGTTTTTCGTATTCCTGCATGTCATCGGAGTGCTTTAAATGACTGTTGTTCAAAAAAGCGCACTGGTCAAGTTTTCTGCACAGCAGATGTTTGACCTGGTTAATAATATCGAAGCCTATCCGCAATTTTTACCCTGGTGCAGTGGCAGCCGGATTCTCAAGCGTGAAGACGATATTGTTGAAGCAGAATTACTTATTTCAAAAGGCGGCTTCAAAAAATCGTTTTCAACAAGAAACAGGATTGATAGGGGCGGCAGAATCACGGTTTCCTTGCTTAATGGCCCTTTTTCTTATCTGGAAGGGGTATGGAATTTTATGCCCTTGCGTGAGGATGCCAGCAAGATTTCCCTGGATCTGGAATTCGAAATGTCAGGAATGTTGGCCAACCTGGCATTCGGAGCTGTCTTTAACCAGATATGCAATACCATGGTGAGTTCCTTTACCAGCAGGGCCAAACAAGTCTATGGCTGAGACGTTGATTGATGTAGAAGTGGCTTATGCCAATCCTGAACAACAAGAAATTGTCGCACTGAAAATGCCGGAAGGCACTACAGTCGGACATGCGATTAATGCATCAGGCTTGTTGAACCATTTCCCGGAAATTGATTGGGCCGATATAAAGGTTGGTATTTTTGGCAGCGTTTGCAAGCTGGATCAGTTGTTAAAACAAGGTGACAGGGTAGAGATTTACCGGCCTTTGATTCATGATCCCAAGGAAGCAAGGCGGCAGCGAGCGGCAAAGGGATGAGCGGCGGTTTGTGAAGAAACAGGAATGAAATACTGGGCAATTTGAAGCAGGATTTTTATTCGTATTCAAGGCGTATCAACAGATGCATTGCAAGCTATGTATGCATTGATACAACGCGTAAAACGGATAAGATGACTAGTCAAGTTGTTCAATTTATATAATTACCATTCCCAAATACCTTGCGTTAATTATCGTACCGCTGATCTTCAAATCCAGTGTAATTAATACAGCCGGGCACAAAATCACGGCTGGAAAAATTCAAGCGGGGAATTCACAAAGTCGATTGTCTAACGGCGAATCCATTGTCTTATTGAATTGGCAGGCGCAAGTTAAAAAACTTGGTCAATCACACCTGACTCAACCGGGACAGCTGCGTTTCAATCAAACTGACTGCTGTGGCGACACCGTTGTGACCCTGCATTTTCCGGCTGTAGCTTTTCGCGTTGTTGCTCAGTGTTTCAGAATCCAGCACTTTTTGTATGGCTTTCGCCAGACTTTGCGCATTTGCTTTTCTGGCGGGTAACGGAGCAAAAGCCAGGCCCAGGGTCTGCAGCTGATGTCCCCAGAACAATTGCTCGTCTATAAACGGCACGACGATTGATGGGCAGCAGCTAAGCGTTGCGGCGTGCGTCGTGCCCGCGCCGCCGTGATGAACGACCGCCCTGCAATGCTGGAATAACGGCTGATGCGGATGTTTGCCGATAAAATAGAGCTTATCCTGGCGGCTATCTGCCGGATATTGCGCCGAGCTGGTTTGGATGATCGCCCGGCAACCGGCCAAACACGCTGCTTCGATAAATAAAGCCATGCTCCATTCGGGAACAGCCTGCTGCAAGCTGCCGAAAGTCATGTATACCGGACGCTCGCCTTCTTCAAGAAAGTTTTGTACGGATTGCGGAATCGCCCAGTGCTGTGCATCTTCAGTCAGATTTAAAAAACCGCAAACATGGTTGTTGGGCGGCCATTCCTCATTAAATGGACAAAACAACTCATCGACAGCGACTAAATTGAGTTTTTGCGAAGTAAAAAGACCGGTCAGAATGTTTTCGACCGGCGCTTCGCCTTCCTCCAACCATAACCGCATCAAGGGTTTCTTAAGCGCTCGGTTGAACATCCAATCCAGCATTTTCCACGACAGTTTATTGAGAAATACGCCGAGATCGGGAAAGAGAAACGGCGCTTGCGTAGCCGAAGGAATCGCGGCGTGACAAAACGTCACGGTAACATGCGGTTTGTGCTGACGGGCTGCCGCCAGTTTTAACGGATACAGAAAATGATGTCCGATCACACAGTCGTTATCGTGCACTAATTCGTTTGCAGTTTCGTATATGGCTTGTTCGTAAGGAAATAACGCTTCGTCCAGCAATGCCCTGAGCCACTTCAGCGTGTTCATGCGGAATGTGCGCTGGGCAAAGCCCTGTATGTCGAAGTCTATGTTTTTGGGAACTTGAAGATAACGGACGTTTAAATC
>NQJI01000018.1 GCA_002256705.1 Methylococcaceae bacterium NSM2-1 | reverse complement strand
CGTCGGCAGCAGGAAGCCAAAGACATGCAGGCAGCCCTTAGTCAAGCAGAAAAAGAACTGTCCGGAAAACATCCCCTCATTCAAGCCCTGACTCGGGAGAATATACAATATAGCCGGGATTTACAGGGAATTACCACCAAGATTGAAAATTACACAGAGCAAAAAAACAAAGTTGAAACAAAAGCCGGTGAAATTGATAACGATTTTAAAAGCGCGGAAAAGAAAATCAGCCTGGCTGGTTTAAGTCCGGCACTGGGCAAGATTCTACGCGAGCAGCGGCGTAATCTGGCTATCCAGGATCAATCCACTCTGCAATCGGAAACTATTGAGAACGAAACTGCGTTAACCAGTCTTGAGCAATTTAAAATTGAAGACAAGCAAAAACAGCTTAACGACATTGATGCAGGCCTGCAGGAAATAATGGAGCAACAGGTCGACCATAAGTTGCCCGTAGAGCAACGCATGATGATACAGGCGGAATTGCGTGTTTTGCTCAACAGCCAAAAAGAACTACTGAATAAACTTGCCATGACTTACACCACCTATCTGCGCACGCTGGGTGATTTTGATTTTGCCAGACAACAAATGCTCAGCCAGGCCAATAAGTTTGCGACCTATCTGGATGAAAATTTGCTGTGGGTAAAAAGCTCTGATCCTGTAAGTATTAGTTATATAGCCGGTTTGTTTCATTCGGCTAAGTGGCTGTTATCGCCGCTTAACTGGATAGCAGTTATTAAAGATACCCTTAAAGTAACAATACATAATCCATTTTTTATTTTAATCGGGATACTTATTCTAGTGTTGCTGTTGCTAGGTAAAAAACGGGCAAAACAACATTTAACTGCTATCTCGGTTAAAGTTGAAAAAATTTATACCGACAATTTCAATTATACCCTACAGGCTTTAGCCTATACGTTAATGCTGATATTACCAATACCGCTGTTTAGCTATTATTTAGGATGGTTATTGAGCAGTAATATCCATGTTGCCGATTTTACCAGAGCAATTGGTAAAGGTTTGCAAAGCACGGCAATACCGCTACTTATCCTGCAATTTTTTTATCGTTTATTTGCAGATGAGGGTATAGCGCGTAAACATTTTCAATGGCAAAAAAACAATGTGAGTTTGTTACGCAAACAAATTGCCTGGGCACGTTTTTTTGTAGTGCCAACTGTATTTATTATCAGCAGCACTGCTGCATCAAAAGCATCTATGCATAGCGATAACCTGGGGCGCTTGGCGTTGATTATTGGCATGATAGTACTGGCGGTTTTTGGGGGCCGGTTACTCAATCCAAACCGGGGTTTGTTACAAAGTTATATCAACTCCAATCCTGAAAGTTGGGTAACCAAATTGCGCTATATTTGGTATCCGGCGGTAATTTGCATACCTGTAGTCATTATTGGTTTTGCTGTTGCAGGCTATTATTTGAGTGCCTTGGAGTTGGAGCAAAAACTGATTATTACCCTGCGGCTGATTTTTTTGACAATCATCATTCATGCGCTGGTGTTTCGCTGGTTAACGTTGGTTAACCGGCAGTTAGCCATAAAAAATGCCAGGCAAAAACGCAAAGCCGCTGAGCTTACTGAAAAACAACCTGCACCAGGGGGAGAAGATCCAGTTTTACCCGTTGATGAACAACTCATCGATATTCCTAAAATAAACGCCCAAACAATAAAGTTGCTTAATGTCTTTATCGGTTTTACGCTGGTGATCGGTTTCGGGATGATTTGGAAAAACATATTGCCGGCTTTTTCCTTTCTGGATCGTATTGAGCTCTGGCAGCATCTGGTTAATGTTGATAATCAGGAAAGTTATCAACCGGTAACCTTGACCAATCTGATGTTGGCCGGACTGTATATTTTTATTGCCGTTGTTTCGGTGCGAAATTTTTCCGGTGTCATGGAATTATTAGTATTCAGACGTTTGTCGATAGAAGCGGGTGGCCGTTATGCGGTTAACCAGCTGGCAAAGTACATTTTAGTTGCCATAGGCTTTATTAGTGTAGCTAATGAACTGGGCGGCAGTTGGTCCCAGGTGCAGTGGCTGGTTGCTGCTCTCAGTGTCGGACTGGGTTTTGGTTTGCAGGAAATTTTTGCCAATCTGGTATCGGGGATTATCCTGCTGTTTGAACGGCCGATCCGGGTCGGCGATACCGTAACTATTGGCAATGTTAGCGGCAAAGTCAGTCGTATTCAAATGCGCGCCACCACGCTTATCGACTGGGATGCAAAAGAACTGATTGTTCCTAATAAAACCTTTATCACCAGTCAGTTGGTAAATTGGACTTTAACTGACACAGTAACCCGAGTCGTCATTCCCATCAGTATTGCCTATGGTTCTGATATTGAACTGGCTCTAAAAGTTATGATTGACACAGTACGATCAACTCCGCTTATACTCGCGGAACCAGCGCCAAGTGTAATGATAGATGGTTTTGGCGAGAGTTCATTGAATTTCTCCATTCGTATTTTTGTCAGTGAATTGTCAAACCGATTGCCCGCTACACACGATTTGCACATTCGCCTTGAAAAAGCCTTGCGTGAAAATAAAATAGAAATTCCATATCCGCAGCGGGACATCCATGTGCGCTCGGTTATGCATAATTTCGATCTGTCATCATTATCTCCGGAAAAAAGTCCTGGTTAATGCACCGGATGAGAATCAGGCCTGCGCGATAAGCGGGTTTGCAGAAGCGTCATTAATCGCCAGGATTGACTAATACAGATCCAGTAAACCCGATGAAACCTTAACTAACTGGCAAGTTGCCGATATTCGCCGCGATAATACAAGAGTGGTTCTCCCGAACGGCACACGCACTCTTGTACTTCACCTATGATGATCCAATGGGTGCCTGCGAGCACTTTTTCAACGACTTTGCAATCCAGGGACATGAGACTGTCGTTCAGAATAGGCGCTCCGGTAATGCCCGCTTTCCAGTCCGTATTTTCAAAGCGCTGTTGCTGGCTACTGCCGCCTGCAAATTGATTGGAAAGGTCTTGTTGATCCGAGTTTAAAACATTGACAGCAAAATACTGACTTTCATGAATACCTACCTTAGTGTCCGCAGAGTCGTTAATACAAACCAGTATTTGCGGTGGATCGACTGAAACGCTGGTAAATGCTGTTACTGTCATGCCCTGAACGCCGAATTTCTCAGACTGTGTCGTAACCACAGTTACACCACTGGCCCACATTTGCAGCGCCTTTTTAAAATCATCAACACTAACAGTCATTTATTTCTCCGGTTATTTGTAAAGATTGTGTGATTCTGTTTCTTTTGATATAAAAAAAACAAATATTCAGGTGTTTTAAGTTTATTTAAACGTTATGGTACAACACCTGCGCAGGCTTGTTAAATAGTCACAGGTATTCTTTAAATCAGAAGCTCCCACATTTGTTATTAAATGCATGATAAAAATTACTGACAAAGAACTGGAAGGTGATGTTGAAACAGTTTACCATGCAGCTCGGGAACAGGATTCCAAACTACGGACCTGATCTTCTCTACAGCCCTCTACTCATTAATGTATACCCTCGTTTGCGGGGTTGTGTCATAAAAGGGTTAAAGTATGATTAGCTTAATTATTGAACATAACCCCGATGCGACCCGTTTAAGTGAACTGGGTGTCTCAAAATGGCCGACATGGTCGAAAGAAGTATCAGTGTTTCCTTTTACTTTTGATGATCAGGAAACAGCCTATGTATTCGAAGGTGAGTGCGAAATAACTCCCGATAGCGGCTGCAAGCCAGTACATTTTGGTGCGGGCGACTTACTATTTTCCCCGCCAGTTTATCTTGCACCTGGGAAGTAAAAAAAGCGTTGAAGAAACATTATTCCTATGACTGAGTGACGAACAACAAGACATCCATCCTGTAAGCTGCAGTTATTCTGCGTCGTGGCTTGCTCGTTCATCCTTGACAGAGCAGTTACCCGCCACGGAGACGCTGGTTTAAATAGAATGAACGTAATAGGATTCACCTAACACAGAGCCGATGGATAAAAAGTTTTTTCCCAACCTGAACATTTTTCCCCCGTGCTATCTGTGTCTCTGAGGTGGACAGAAATTTTAAGTTTATCTAAACAGACCAAGCGTATTGCAAGGTGCCCTATTTACATAACCCGCCGTTCAACTTTGGCTGTTGGCTAAACCTAAATTCCGTATTTATAACGATTGGCAGCTCGTTCATGCTGATGTAAAGCAGCATGAACGGCCTGCAAACTGCTTCATCCATTCGGTTTTTAGATTAAATGTGGCATCGGGGTAATTTTTCATTAAAATATTGAAGACTTTGCAAACTTTATAGGAAAAAGTGTGCTTAACAAACTGCAAAATCCATCATAGTAAATATAGCTTTTACATTTACTTTTTAATGAATGGTGACTACAAAAAAAATCGGACAGCAGCCAATCAAAATTATATCCGTTCAATAATTTCTATCGCATTCCCGTCTGGATCTCGGCAAAAAAGCGCTCTACGCCCAGATTTGCTCATGGTATAAACAATACCTGCCTTATTCAAAATATCTTGAAGAGGTGTGAGCGAAATCGCATTTAGGGCAACATGACGATCCCGTCCCCCATGTTCAGGACGCCCCGTTATTGGGTCTGGATTTTCCAGTTCCAGTAAATGAATTTGCTGATCACCCAGTTGGAACCATGCGCCCGGGAAACCCAAATCTGGCCGATCGACTTGCTGTAAACCCAATATTTCACGGTAAAACTTTAACGATATGTCTAAATTGGCAACAATTAGACTGGCATGATTCAGGGAATATATGTTCGTTAACATTATTTGAATTGAATATCTCTTTATAGTAAATAAATTATACCTTCTCACACTCCATTGTAAAACAGCTACTGATTTTTACAGATTCAGTCTCAGATTTCTCTTAACGCATGTCCAAAACCCAATTATGAAGAATTCACCAATTTAAGCAATAACCTTAGGATAAATTGAAATTAACATAACGTCTCCCGTATTAATCGAAAAACCCCAGAATGATTGTCAAGGAAATGAATCTGGAAACCGAACCCCGTTGCTTGCTGTCTGCGTTGACGTCAGAGACCGGATGCATCCATGCCTACCGGCCGAAAGGCGTATGGAGCGCACTCATCATACTACTGGATCGCTTAACCCTCCATGATATGCAACACGCAATCACATAGCGCAAGAGAGTCAGGATAATATAGTAATTTTGGCGAACACTAGTATTTTGCACCAGCAATTTTAGCTAAATGAGTATGTTAAACCAGTGCCTTGGTATAAAATTACCAACTTTTTGAAAACTATAAACTATGCAAATTAACGCAATTTATCCAGGTACGTTTGATCCCATTACCAATGGACATTTGGATATAATTGCCAGAGCATCAAAACTTTATGACAAAGTTATTGTTGCTGTGGCAGTCAACAGAGGGAAGACGCCGTTATTTTCCCTCGATGAACGGGTTGCACTAGTAAAAGAAGTGACGCCCGAATTTTCTAATGTACAGGTAATTGGTTTTGACAACTTGCTGGTTGATTGTGCCAGGCAGCAAGGCGCTAATGTCATTTTAAGAGGCTTACGCGCGGTATCTGATTTTGAATATGAGTTTCAGTTAGCCGGAATGAATAGGCGGCTTGCGCCACAACTGGAGACCATGTTCCTGACTCCTGCCGAACAATATGAATTTATTTCTTCGAGCATGATCAGAGAAATTGCACAACTGAAGGGCGATGTATCCTGTTTTGTCCCTGATGCTGTTCACCAGCGTTTAATAGAGAAATTTAGTTAGGAATTAAGTATGGCCCTTATTATTAATGATGAATGTATAAATTGTGATGTCTGCGAACCTGAATGTCCGAATGGCGCTATATCACAAGGCGAGGATATTTATATTATTGATCCGGAATTGTGTACCGAGTGTGTTGGACATCACGGCTTGCCCCAATGTGTTGAGGTTTGCCCGGTCGATTGTATAGATAAAGATCCCAAGCATATTGAAGACCATGATACGTTATATCAAAAGTATTTGAAGTTGACGCAATAATCTATTTCGTATCCCCAGGTTTGCAGAGTTTATTAATACTCGACTTTCAGGTTTTTTGTCATATGGTCTCCGGCAAAGCAGGAGACTTGAAAATGTGAATCGCTCTAAGCGAGTTATATACAGAAATTGTAGAGCTGGCAGGAATGTTATTCGAATCAAAAACCAGGCGAATGATCCCTTATAATCCAGAGCGTATTTACGCTATGCAGAAAGAGGCAAACGGAAGGAAAGTCTTTTCAGGCGTGGGAGTTACCCTCTCTGCTTCACACATAGAACCCTTATTTTCCATGTGCAGGAGTGGCCAAAGCCGCTCCCACAGGAGTATATTTTCTTTTAAATCACCTTTATGCGCAGAACTTCTCAGCCTGAGCAATAATTCCCTGAGCATCCAGCCCGCACAAAGCCAGCAGTTCCTCACGCGTGCCTTGCTCAACAAAGCTGTCAGGCAGACCTATGTTTAATACGGGCATGAGTATGCGTTGTGCTTGCAGGAAGTCATTCACCGCACTGCCTGCTCCACCGGAAATGACGTTTTCTTCCACGGTGATAAACACCTCATGACTTTTCGCCAGTTCCAGAATCAGTTGCTCATCTATTGGTTTGACAAAGCGCATGTTCACTAGGGTCGCGCCTAAATGCTTGCCCGCTGCCAATGCCGGCGTCACCATGCTGCCCCAGGCTAAAATAGCTATACGGTTGCCTTGATGTCGAATCTCGGCTTTGCCCAGTGGCAACGCGGTCATGGCTTTCTCTACGGCAACGCCGGGGCCTTTGCCGCGCGGATAACGCACGGAAGCCGGACCTTCATGCAGATAGCCGGTATATAGCATTTGCCGGCATTCGTTTTCATCGGCAGGCGCCATAATCAACATATTGGGAATACAGCGCATATAACTGTAATCAAAACTGCCGGCATGGGTAGGGCCGTCAGGACCCACTAAACCGGCCCTGTCCAATGCAAACAGGACATCCAGATTTTGTAGCTACAACCGGTTTTGCGCCCTGACAGGCTTGACCCGCGGCCAGTGTTACCGCGTGCTGTTCGGCAATGGCGACATCAAAATAGCGTTTGGGATACTGTTCGGAAAACTTCACCAGACCGGAGCCTTCACGCATGGCCGGGGTAATGCCCAGCAGGCGTTCGTCCTGTGCCGCCATGTCGCACAACCAGTTACCAAATACTTCGGTGTAGGTCGGATGCGGTGACGGTGCTGACTTGGGTAATGAATCCTTGCTCGGATCAAACGCTGGCACGCCATGGTATGCCAGCGGGTCTTTCTCGGCAGGCGGGTAACCTTTTCCTTTTTTGGTGACGATGTGCAAAAAGCGCGGACCGGAGATAGCTTTAAGATTTTCCAGCGTCGGCACCAGCATATCCAGGTCATGGCCATCAATCGGGCCGATATAGTTAAAACCGAGTTCTTCAAATAACGTGCCCGGCACAATCATGCCTTTCATGTGTTCTTCGGTTCTACGCGCCAGCTCCCAGACACTGGGCATTTTACTCAAGGCTTTCTTGCTTTCTTCGCGCATCGAAGAATAAAATTTGCTGGATAATATCTTGGTCAGATAGTTATTCATCGCCCCGACCGGCGGTGAAATCGACATGTCGTTATCGTTCAATATCACCAACAGATTGGCATCAATGGCTCCCGCATGATTCATGGCCTCGTAAGCCATACCACCGGTAATACTGCCATCACCGATAATGGCTACCATCTGCTTGTCTTCACCTTTCAGTTCCGAGGCTATCGCCATTCCCAACGCAGCACTGATTGAGGTGCTGGAATGGCCGACGCCAAAGGCGTCGTATTCGCTCTCTGCCCGGCTAGGAAACGCCGATACGCCACCCCGGGTACGAATAGTAGTCATCCGCTCTTTGCGACCGGTCAGAATCTTGTGTGGATAGGCCTGATGCCCGACATCCCAAACCAACTGGTCGGACGGCGTATCAAACACATAATGCAAGGCTACGGTTAGCTCGACCGTACCTAATCCCGCCGAAAAATGCCCCCCGGAAATACTCACGGTATGTGTTAAATACTCGCGCAGCTCTTTCGCCAACGGTTTTAGCTGGGCTTTGTTGAGCTTGCGGACATCGGCGGGGCTGTTGATCTGGTTTAGCAGCGGATAATCAGGTAATGTGTTCATATTAATACAGGGGCTCGCGATAGAACATCAGAATGATGCCAATCTGAAACAAGGCGGCAACAGAAATAAAACCGGCAATTTCTTTACCCGGTCTGTCCAGTTTTAATTCCAGCCAGCGACCGCACGCCAGAATGAGAGAAAAAATACCCATTGTGGTGTGCCCAACCTGGATAAGAAATGCACTTTTGGCTTGAAAGCCGACATGTGAATGCGTGAGCAACATTAAACCGCCGAAAGCTGCCAACAGGGGAAATACGAAGGGTAGCTTGCTATCGGGGTTTTTGGTCATTCTGGCACTCAGTTCAATAATGCCAAGAACAAAAACCAGCAAAGTCGCAATCCTGTGCTGTAAGACTTCACCGTTATTAAAGGTGCTTTCCCAAAAGCCAATCGGCCCCAATGGCCAGGTTTCAGCATCACTACGGAAAAACAGAAAAATACCCAGACCGACAAAGCCCAATGGCCAATATCGGGTTAACGGCAAATATTTATCGAAAACTGAAAATGCGGACGGTAAATGCTTTATATAAGAAAGCATGGCAAAGAAACTCATCACGGTCAGAAAAATACCCGCGATGTTATGATTATAGTTTGACCATTCGGTCGCCGCTATTGAAGGCACTTGATCTATAATTGCGACACGGCCCGGTTCACCGGCTATCAGTGCTGTATGGCTAGGAGAGCTGGTTTGCGGGATTTGTGGGCTAAAGGTGTTTATCACTTCCTGCCAGCTCGCTGTCAGTGTCGGAATATCAATCGCCGGAGGTTGCGAAGCCAGACTGGCAGCGGTAAATAATAAGGTGATTAAGACAAAAGTTTCCGCTTCAATGTAATACGGGACGCGGTTGTTTAGCGCATAATGGTTGCCGGTAATACCGTATTCCAGCACTGCACTTTTATTCAACCAGGCAAAACCCAGGGCAATAGCCAATAGTGTTATTTTTACCATTAATAAATTGCCATAGCCTGTCCCGATCAGACCATTCAATGAATCAATGTATTGCAAGGCAATAGGCAAACCCGAAATCAGAATCATGGCGACTGAAGCTACGCCAAATTTGGAGAATCGGCGTAGCATTAAAGGCCATAAATCGGCTGTAACCTGTTTGCTTTGACGCAAAAGCCAAAGATTGACCAGCTGAAATATGCCGCCGATCCAGGCAGCTGCAGCCAATTGGTGAATAACTGTCAGGGACATTAGTATTAACTGATTTTCAAAACGTCCCGCCGCATGCACTAGCCATGCACCTGAAATGATCATGGGTAAGGCCACAACAACGGCAGTTGTCCAGTGCGCCCTGGAAAAAGGGTTTTTACTCAGATACTGATAGCAGTATCCTGCTAAAAACAGGGTCAGTATTGTGCGCACGATACCGCCAATGAATTGAGTAGTGTCGGCGAATTCAGGAAATGGCCAGCGTTCAAGTACTGCCGTCATCAACCAGATTTTAAGAATTATTTTAAAAAGTTGCGCAGCAGCCAGTAAAAAACCGCCTTTGTAGATAAGAGTTATAGTTTTTTGCAGCAATACATCATTGTATCCGTCCTGATTATTCCAAGGACGTAAAACAAAAAGACCCCAAAACAGACCGCCGATTGTTAATGAATAACAAATCAGATCAAACCCGCCTATCAAGGAATCGAGAAAATCAGCTATACCCGCCATTGCGTGTCCTATTGAGATACTGAAAAATGAATAACGTCTTCAGTCAAATGACCATCAGCAGCGAAGACTTTAAATCTGAGGGCATAATCACCTGATTCCAATGCTGGAATATGGATAATGATCTGCCCCTGCTTATTGCCGTTTTCTGCTTGTAATAATTCATGTTTATCGCCTTTACGCACTAAAAATATTTGCGATAAGCCCAGCTCAATTTGGGAATTAAAAGTAAGCTCTACTTTGTCTGGTTGATTAGCATGAATAGGCGCAATTTTTAATGAATAATCAGTGACAACCGCGTGAGCCGAAACCAGCGTTGTCTGACCCAAAGACAGCAATAACAGGATTAACTGAACCAGCTTTTTCATCATTTCTTCCTCAATGACTTTTTTTGCTTTTTAAAGCATGACTGGCCAGATTCTTGCCCAAATCCCAAATGGAACCGGGTACTTGATGCGTATCTGCAATGACTTTATCAAATGCACTGACTATATGGTCGCGATCTTTTTGCGTCAGGTTTAATGGCGGCAACAGTTTGACCACATTCATGCCGTGCCCTGCAACCTGAGACAGTATGTGATGTTCTTTAAATAAAGGTATGGTAATCATTTGACAGAACAAGCCTTTATTTGCGGCTTCCAGCATTGCCCAGGCCGCTTTCAGCGTCAGGCTTTTCGGTGACTTGAATTCGATGGCAATCATCATGCCTTTGCCGCGCGCTTCTTTCAGGAATTCATATTTTCCAGACAACGCATTTAAACTGTTGATAATATCAGTGCCTGTTTTTAAGCTGTTTTCCACCAGTTTTTCTTCTTCCATAACGTGCAACGTGGCTAGACCAGCTGCCATCGCCAAATTGTTTTTGGCAAAGGTTGAACCGTGGACAACAGCTCTATCCATACGATTAAAAACGCTATCCATGATTTTATGCGTCATAGCCACAGCACCTACGGGAACAAAACCGCCAGATAGGGCTTTAGCCATACAAATCATATCCGGTTTAACCTTCCAGTGATCTATTGCCCAGAATTTTCCGGTACGCCCCAAACCTGTTTGAACTTCATCAGCGACAAACAAAGTGCCGTATTTTTTACATAACCGTTCAACTTCAGGCAAATAATTATCATCGGGTACATTAACGCCTTTACCCTGAACAGGTTCGACGATAAATGCGGCAACATCTTTATTGCTTAAAGCATTTTCCAGTGCCTCAAGATCATTAAAAGGTATGGGACTGCAACCTGGCAGTAGCGGGCCAAAACCTTCACGGAAAATTTCTTCACCATTCAAGGATAACGCGCCCATCGTCAGCCCATGATAACCGTGTTCACAAAAAACTATTTTTTCACGTTTGGTGGTATAACGGGCAAATTTGATAGCGGCTTCTACCGATTCGGTCCCGGAATTGCAGAAAAACATCTTGTCGAGATTATCCGGAGTCGTTTTCAGAAGTTCTTTAGCCAGTAACCCACTGAGTATGGAAACGTCCAGTTGCACAAGATTCGGCAATTCCAGCATTAAAGTCTCCTTTAATGCGTTGATAACGATAGGGTGGTTGCGGCCAATAGCAAATACACCAAAACCGCTCAACAAATCCAGATACTCAGTACCTGCCTGGTCATAAAGATATTGTCCAACAGCTCTTTGGTAATGACGGTCGTAGCCTATGGTCTTTAGCATTCTGACCATTTGGTTATTAAGATACTGTTCGTGCAGATCAAATTTATCGCTGCTATGTTGGGCAAAAAGTTCGGTAATGCTGAAAGTCATATTTAGAGATTCAAGGTTCAAGGTTCAAGATTTTTGAGTAAGGTGCAGAGTGTAAGTGGCTTGCTTTTTCACTTTGCATCTTAAGTTAAATTCTTTTATCACCGCTAAAATCGGGAAGAATAATTAAAAAGTATAAAAAATATCTACGGTTAGTAATAAACTCATATGACTGCACCCTTATTCGTGAAATAGGTTAACTGCATATTGTCTTTATCGAAGAAAAAAAAGCGCCACGAGAAACAGTAGCCATTGAGCTCATCATTTTCAAAAGGCGCAGAATGATAACCTCGCATGAAGGATGTCGCAACAGCCTCCCAAACCTGACAATAAGGGCACAGTCAGCAGTTTTTCCTCTGTATTTTTTGAAAATCACTGGCAATAACTCCACAGAAGATAACAGGCTATATCATAGCGTTGTCGCATTTAAGCAGTTAAAATCGGTCGCTGTATCAAGATTTTTGGCAACCAACTTTAGCGTTTTCTTTGCGGCATTAAAATGCTGGCCCAGCTTTATTAATCCGGGTAACTCAGCGGGATTTAGAACAAGAAATAATAATAATTTTCTTAACTCAACCTCACCCCGCTCATTAAGCGAATGGTTAATGGCTAGAGGTAAGTTCATATCAACCGGATCGGCAATGACCCGGATGGACAGAAAAGGCAAAGTATGCTGCCTTGCGACCCGGGCAATAGCGATACTTTCCATATCCAGCGCGACTGCACCTGTTATTGAATGCAACTGTTTTTTGTCCTTGCTGGATGAAACAATACTTGTACTCTCAGCTAAACGGCCAGTATGAACGGCTACAAACGCTGCCAGACTATTTTTGGTATAGCTATGCCAATTGGCATCAATAGTTATCTCAACATTTCCGGCATCTATCAGTTTATCGGCCAGAATCAAATCACCTGGATTTAATGATGCACTGAGCGCTGCAGCACAACCCCAGCTAATTAGCCGGGTTGCACCTTCAGCAACGAGCAACTCAGCTGCTGACTGTGCATTTATAGGGCCTGCGCCTGAATAAGCGACTAATATCTTATCAGCAATGAAGAGACAACGCCCTTTATCAATTTTTTTTGATGTCAGGGTAGTCAGTTCTTCAGGTAAAGCAACAACAATACCGGTGATCACTATTTATTTATAGCCAGGGATGGTGTGTATGCCGCAGGCCAGCTTTGAGCTGGCGCGGCGATCGAGCTCATTACGGTATCGAGCCAATGCCCAAAGCGGGAAAAATTTGTCATAGCCATGGTATTTGAGATAAAAAACTTTGGGAAAACCGGGCGCAGTAAAACATTTATCATTCCAGACGCCATCAACTTGCTGGTTGCGCAAGATAAAATCTATCCCTGCTTTTACTTCGGGGCTATGCGCTTCCCCTGCCGCCATCAGCCCTAAAACAGCCCAGGCTGTTTGGAATGAGGTGCTAAAACGATAGATTCCGCTAACACTTTTGTCGTGATAGCTGTAATTATCTTCACCCCAGCCGCCATCTTCACGCTGTACGCTTTTTAACCATTTTACGGCTTTGGTATACATCGGATCATTTTTAGGCAGCTTGGTTTGTTCCAGACCAAGCAAAACGGACCAGGTACCATAAATGTAGTTGGTCCCCCAGCGGCCAAACCACGAGCCGTCATCTTCCTGTTCGCTACGGATATATTCAATAGTACGCTCCATGGCTGGCAGATATTCAGCATGATTCTGAGCGACTCTGGCCATTAACATGGCACAACGCGCACTGACATCCGATGTAGGGGGATCCAGTAAAGCTCCGTGGTCGGCAAAGGGGATTTCATCCAGATAATGAAAAGTATTATCGACATCAAAAGCCCCGTAACCGCCGTTTTTGGATTGCATTCCGACTACCCAGCGAGTTGCCCGATGTATTGATTCATCCAGATCGGGTAAATTGGATTCTGCCATGGCAAAAGCGACCACTGCCGTATCATCGACATCAGGATAATGCGGGTTTTCAAACTGAAATGCCCAGCCGCCACCTTCCAAATCGGGTTTTGAAATACGCCAATCGCCCGGCTCATCTAGCAATTGCTTGCCTTTAAGCCAGTCGTATGCGCGCGTCAGAGCCGGATTAGACATGCGGTTAGCCGCGTCTCTACCTTTATCAGCTTCCTGTAACGCTAACGCTGCAAGCGCCGTATCCCAGACTGGAGATAAACAGGGTTGGCAATAGGCATCATGCTCGTTAATTACCAGTAATTTATCGATTGCCTTGCGTGCTGTAACAACAAGATCATGATCTTTAGGCATGCCTAGCAGCAACAAGGCTTGATAAGCTGCCATCATGGCAGGACAAATACCGCCCAGACCGTCTTCGCCGTTCAGCCTTTCAATAATCCAGTCTTTTGCTTTTTCAATTGCCAGCTCATGTGATTTTTTGGGGATTAATGGGCGCGTTGCACGTCCTAAAAAATCCAATCCCAGAAAAACTTTATTTAAAAAGGTTCTTTCAGGGAAATAGTGCCGCTCTTCGTCCGGGTGCGTGACAAAAAGCTCCAGTATACCGACTTTTTTCGGGTTTTTAGCAGTGGCTTTTAGCGTACAAAGAATGAACAACGGCACCATAACTGTTCTGGACCAATAAGATACTTTATCCAGATGGAAAGGAAACCACTTGGGAAACAACATAATTTCGACCGGGATATACGGAACCCCGCGCCAGGGCAACTGTTCAAACATTGCCAAAGCAATGCGGGTAAAAACATTGGCTTTCGCCGCGCCGCCCTTGCTAAGGATGTAATTTCTTAAACTGGTCATGTGCGCTGCGTCCGGGGAGTCGCCAGCTAGTTTTAAGGCATAATAAACCTTGACACTGCAACTGATGTCGCCTGGACCACCGGTAAAAAGCGGGTAACTACCGTCTTCAGTCTGACGGGATCTTAAATAATTGGCTATTTTAGTTTGTAGTGGCTCATCAATCTCACCCAGATAATGCATCATCAAAATGTATTCTGACGGAATCGTGCAGTCTGCCTCCAATTCGAACACCCAGTAACCATCCTTGTCCTGCAGGCTTAATAATTTGTCCTGTGCTCTGCTAATGGCTTTGTTGAGGTTGTAGGCCTTGGAATAAATAGCTGTTGATGAACTGGAAGCAGTGCCAGTATGTGTTTCTGTATTTGCATCGGTAAACATAAGTACGTCCTTAAAGGTCTAATTTGGCTTTTGAGGAAGGTATTGAATATGTCCAGCCGGGGGTTTTCAGTTCTCGACTGGTTAAATTAAAAAGCAAGGTAAGCAAGGAGTTGCTGCGCCCCATTAACCGGGTCGCAAGGATTGTTGCTTTAACACTGTTGCGGGTGATTTTGACCTGATCGGAATGCTTGAAATCCAGATTTTGTTTTATTTTCTTTAGGGTCAAAACGGCCATACCTAAGGCCCACAAACAGAAATTGCGGATGCCCATTTCATGAGCCGGTATTTTTTGAGTGTATATCAAGGCATTGTGCAAATGACTGTGAGCAATACTGATGAGGTGCTCCAGGCCTGCTCTGAAGTTTTCGTCGTTCGTTTCAGGACTCAAGTTTTTAAGATCAAAACCCGTTTCGGTAAAAATATCTTGAGGTAACCAGCAAACCCCTCGTTGAGCATCATCCCAAATATCTTTAAGTATATTGGTCATTTGCAAGCCTTGCCCAAAAGAAACAGATAGGGTTAGCAGCTCTTCTTTATGCTGTGCGATTTCAGGAGAGTAATGGCAAAAAAGTTTGGCCAGCATTTCGCCCACGCAACCTGCTACGTAGTAACAATACCTGTCCAGATCGGCAAGCGTCGCCAGGCCATCATGCAGATCCTGGGCCTGAAATATCGGCATGCCTTCAGCCATGGTTTCTACACAGCAAGCCAGCGCATCAATCTGATCTTCATCAAAGGTATGGGTAATTTGTATAACCCTGGGCAATACATGGATTAATGTATGTTCAGCGGGGCTGGTTTGCTCAGAAAGCAATGGCGCAAGCTCTACCGCAAACGGTTCAGCATTGACGCCTGTTTTAACAACATCAATAAATTCTGAGCAAAAATATTTTTTTTGCCCGGCCGATAATGAAACTTCATCTTCAATAGTGTCGACAATTCGGCATAACAGATAGGCGTTGGCGACTGCCCCGTAGAGCTTTTCCGGTAACTGGGGAATAGTTAGAGCAAATGTTCTGGATACACCTTCAAGCAACAGTGTCTGAAAGTCACCATCAGATAATTGGCTCAGTGATTTGGGGTTATCCAGAGATATTCGAGTTTCGCCCATAATATATTTGATGTTGCGCAAGTGGGTTTAGTAAATTAGTTGATGGCAATAATAGCCTGTTTGTTGGTATTTTGCAAAGCAATGTTGTTTTATTGTCAACGCCCCTGTTTAGCTGGGCTGTATAGCAGTTTATTAAGAATAAAAACAGCAATTTAAGGGCTTGTGTTGTAATCGTACAAATTACAAAAAAATTGCGCTCTGTATGTCCGTAATACTGTTAATTTAGCGTAAAAACTGGAGTCGTCCGTTAAAAGATAGTATTCTAGTTAACAATAGATAAGCGATTGTATTATATAGCGGGCCTGTTTGAATACCTGAATTCTACGGCTAAAAAGTCTTGGATGACAATGTTAAACCGAACAGCGCCCGACTGTTGTTTTATTACTACACGCTTATTGTTCCGCATTATGTATGTGGTTTCAGGGTGGTCAATTTAACTGACCATTAACAGTTATAACAATTTTGGAGGGTTTGCTCATGGGTGTTCCTTTACGTCAGCAGTTGACAGTAGGCAGTTATCTGATTAAACAAAAGTTAAAAGGGGTTAAAAAGTATCCTTTGGTACTAATGCTGGAACCATTGTTTCGTTGCAATTTAGCCTGTGCGGGCTGTGGTAAAATTGATTATCCTGACGATATCCTTGACAAACGTTTGTCATTCGAAGAATGCATGCAGGCTGTTGATGAATGTAACGCGCCGATGGTGTCGATTCCGGGTGGTGAACCGCTGATTCACAAAGAGATGCCGCAAATTGTCGCCGGCATTATTGCACGCAAAAAATTTGTGTATTTATGTACGAATGCATTGTTATTAAAAAAGAGAATTGATGATTATACGCCCTCCCCTTATTTGACTTTCTCAATCCATTTGGATGGCATGCAGGAAAGGCATGATACCTCGGTTTGCCAGGAAGGTGTTTTTGATCGGGCAGTTGAAGCAATAAAATTGGCACTTGGAAAAGGCTTTAGAGTCACCGTAAACTGTACGCTTTTCCAGGGTGAAAACGCTCAAGAAGTTGCTGATTTTCTGGATTATGCGATGGAACTGGGTGTTGAAGGAGTAACCATAGCGCCGGGATTCAGTTATGAGCGAGCGCCACAGCAAGATGTATTTATTAAGGGCAAAGATGTTAAGGATTTATTCAGGGGCATTTTTAGAATTGGTAAAAGCCGGAAATGGAAATTAAATCATTCATCGCTTTATCTTGATTTTTTGGCCGGAAATCAAAACTACGAATGCACGCCTTGGGGCAACCCTACCAGAAATGTTTTTGGTTGGCAAAAACCTTGTTATTTGCTTGCAGATGAAGGCAATGCGGCAAGTTTTCAAGAGCTTTTGGATACCACGCCATGGGATAAATATGGCAACGTTAATAATCCTAAATGTGCAAGCTGCATGGCCCATTGCGGTTATGAAGCGACAGCGGTCGAAGATATGTTAAAACATCCATTGAAGGCATTGCTGACATCCGTCAGAGGCCCTAAAACTGAAGGCAATATGGTGCCTGAACCAGCACCTCAATATGTAGCCGAGAAACCTTCACCAACCCTTTCAGGCATTCCTATCAGGGTAGAAATGGCTGATTAACATGCAGCGGGGCTGTTCCTTCAAATCAGCTACAGCGGCAATCCTTATTGCGCTGCTGTCCAAGAGGACAGCAGCGTTAAAAAAGTTAATGAATATGCTATGGTTTTTATGAGATTTTGTGTATGGTTTTAAAAAATATGAAGTTAGCAGTTTTTTTTATAATGTGTTTGTTCGCAACAGTCAATGCATTCGCGCAGGCTGAAAGTGGAGAAACAGCGAAGCAGGTCGTCAATAAATTTCAGACAGAACTGATAGCCGTCATGAAGAATGGCAAGCAATTAGGATATGCCGGAAGATATGACAAGCTTTATGAGCCTGTATCAAATAGTCACGATTTAACAAAAATCGCCCGAATTGTTGTGGGTAAAGAGTGGGAAAAACTATCCGAAGACCAACAACAAAAGCTGGTCGATGTATTTATCCGATTGAGTGTTGCGTCTTATGCGCACAATTTTAAAGATTACTCAGGAGAATCATTCGTATTTGATTCAGAAGAGGAAACCACAAGAGGGGGCGTTGTGGTACATAGCCATTTTATTATTCCAGATGATAAACCTGTTAAATTTGATTACATGCTAAAGGAAAAAGGCAACAGCTGGCGCATAATTAACATTATTGCTAATGGTGTAAGTGATTTAGCCTTGAAAAGATCCGAATACACCACTATATTACAGCGCGAAGGCTTTGACGCCTTAATAGCAAAAATAAACGAAAAAATTGATAATTATTCAAAACTATAAGCTACAGGTTTCATACCAATGAACAAGCCATACAGCGGCAATCGTAACGCAAAAATTCAGCAAATTATCTCAGGCATGCTTATTGGAGCCGTCATTTCTTTGGGCGGCTGTGCAACCACTGGAGTTACTGAACAGCAAAATGTTGCGAATAAAACCGATCCATATGAGAACTTAAATAGAAAAGTATTCGTATTTAACGATGCCGTTGATGACTATGTTGCCGCACCCATTTCAGACGCCTATAAATGGATAACGCCTCAGTTTATGCAAACTGGCGTTTTTAATTTCTTCACTAATCTTAAAAACATCAACGTGGTTATTAATGATGTTCTACAGGCTAAATATGCACAAGGTGCTCATGATACCGGTCGCTTTGCACTTAATACGACACTGGGTTTGGGTGGTTTTGTTGATGTGGCAAAAAGTGTTGGGCTGGAACAA
>NQJI01000144.1 GCA_002256705.1 Methylococcaceae bacterium NSM2-1 | reverse complement strand
AATTGCCGGTTCTGATTTCAGCACCTGGATACGGCCTTTGCAGGCCATAGAAAGCGATGGTCAAATAAAATTACTGGCTCCTAACCGATTTGTTTTGGACTGGGTCAAGCAACATTATTTTGCCAAAATTGAAGAATCCATTCACGAGTTTTCTAACGGAAGATTGGAATTAAATCTTGAGATTGGTTCAAAAAAGTCGACAGCGCCCGCCGCGATAAACAGCGTAAAACCGGTTGAAGTAAAAAAAACCAGCCCCAACTTTCTTAACAAAGCGTTTACTTTTGAAAATTTTGTTGAAGGTAAATCCAATCAGTTGGCAAGGGCTGCTTCAATTCAGGTTTCTGAAAATATAGGCAAAGCTTACAATCCTTTACTCATCTATGGCAGTTCCGGTTTAGGAAAAACGCATATTATGCACGCGATAGGTAATGCTGTTTTTCAAAAAAACCCGTCAGCGACGATTGTTTATCTGCATTCTGAAAAATTTGTTCAGGATATGGTCAGGGCATTGCAGCAAAACTCCATTAATTCTTTTAAAGAATATTACCGTGGTATAGATGTACTTTTAATAGATGATATTCAATTTTTTGCCGGTAAAGAGCGCTCCCAGGAAGAATTCTTTCATACCTTCAATACGCTATTGGATAAAAAACACCAGATTGTTTTAACTTGCGACAAATATCCCAAGGAAATTATAGGTCTTGAAGACCGGCTAAAATCAAGATTTGGTTGTGGCCTTCCTGTTTCAATTGAACCACCCGATATGGAAACCAGAGCCGCTATTTTGATGAAAAAAGCAGCACAGGTTAATGTGGATCTTCCTCAGGAAGTCGCATTTTTTATTGCCAAAAAAATTCCTTTCAATGTCCGTGACCTTGAAGGCGCATTAAGGCGCGTGATAGCCAATGCACAATTTACTGGACGTGAAATAACCACAGAATTCACCAAAGAAGCATTGCATGATTTGATTTCCCTAAAGGATAAGCTCGTCAACATAGACAACATTCAAAAGACAGTTGCTGAGTATTTTAAAATTCGCGTTGCAGATTTATCGTCCAAAAATAGAAAACAAACTGTTACTCGTCCACGACAGATGGCCATGTGTTTGGCCAGAGAGTTAACTTCACATAGCTTTCCTGAAATTGGCGATGCGTTCGGTGGCCGTGATCACACCACAGTCATGAATGCCTGTAAAAAAATTAATGAATTAAAAGAAGCCGATCACAAAATTGCAGAAGATTATTCCAATCTGTTGAGAACGTTATCACATTGATTGTGGATTGCACCAAATTGCTCTAAACACTATGACATGTGTGTGGATAAAACTGTGTATAAATCTACTATTACTGTGAATAATACTGTGCATAAAATTTGACATTATTTTTTCGTATTATTTAAACCGGGGTTATACACAAGCTGCTAACAGCTTCAAAAAATAAACAACTTATTGTTTAATATAAGAAATACATGCTTATACACAGATTTTCAAAATGCTAGTAGTAATAAAATAAGATTAAGTAACATTATATTATTAATCGCAAAACTAACACTTTTGCAGTAAATAGTCACTGTGAGAAAAAATGGAATACCAATTAAAGCAGGATAAAATTATATGCAGTTAAGCTGCTAATGGTTCGATAGGGTTTTCCTGAGCACAACCGAAGAGTTTATCCCAAACTACTATCCGCCTATGAACTGTGTGTGGATAATGCTGTGGATAAATCTGTTTATTCTGTGAATAATACTGTGCATAAAATTTGACATTATTTTTTCGTATTATTTAAACCGGGATTATACACAAGCTGCTAACAGCATCAAAAAATAAACAAGTTATTGTTTAATATATAAAATATATGGTTATACACAGATTCTCATCAAGCTAGTAGTAATAAAATAAGATTAAGTAACATTATATTATTAATCGCAAAATTAACGCTTTTGCAGTAAATAATCGTTGTGAGAAAAAGGACTATCCATTTAAAACAGGTTAAATGTGAAAATGAAGATTGAAAAAATTTAAATTTTCAGAAAGACTTTTTTTCGATTTTCGCGGCACACACGGTATCTAAATAAATGCTGTTAAAGCGCTGATGGTTCGGCAAGGATCTCCTGAGCACAGTCGAAGGGTTTATCACGGACAGCTTAACTTTAAATAACCTTACCCTGAAAGCGAACTTTTCAATTCAAGGAAGTGACGACTTGTATTCGTGATCTTTAAAACTGTTCTAAACACCAAGATGTGTTTTGTGGATAACTCTGTTAATTCTGTGAGCAATTCTGTGTACAACAATTAACATTATTAACATACGTTGGATAAACATAGGTTACACACAAGCTGATAGCAGCATCACAAAAAAACAATTCATTGATTATTAAGTTAAAAAACCAGTTTTCCACAGCTTTTTATTAAGCTAATAGTAATAATATAAAAAATATGAAATTTAATATTAATCGCGAAGAAATCTTAACGCCTTTGCAGCAAATTGTCAGCGTCATAGAAAAAAGACAAACCATGCCTATTCTTTCGAATGTGTTGATTGTTATTGACGATGATCAGTTAATTTTAACGGGCACGGATCTGGAAATTCAGATTATTGCTAAAATTGACATTAAATTAGCAACACCTGGTTCAATTACTGTACCTGCCAGAAAATTTTTAGATATTTGCAGGCTGTTGCCCAATGGAGCTGAAATAAAATTTGAACAACAGGATGATAAAGTAAAATTATTATCTAATCGCAGCCGGTTTTCTTTAAGTTGTTTGCCCGCAGAAAATTATCCTGAATTCTCTGAATCTGAATTAGAGAACCAATTTTTTATTAATGCCGGTAAATTTAAAAAAGCTCTCGATAAGACTATATTTTGCATGGCCAATCAGGATGTCCGTTATTACCTGAATGGTTTGTTGCTTAATATCTCCAATAGCAAAATAAAACTGGTTGCATCTGATGGCCATCGTTTGTCTATTTATGAAGATTTTTTAGATCAGGGTACGGGTTATGAAGCAAGAATTATTTTTCCCAGAAAGGGTGTTCTGGAACTCAGCCGATTGCTCGATGATCCTGATGCTGAATTAAAAGTTGAGTTTTCCAGCAACAATATTAGAATTTTTATTAAAAATCTGATTTTTTCAGCAAAATTAGTGGATTCAAAATATCCGGATTTTGGCAAAGTTTTTCAACAGGAATTTTTTAATCCCATCCATATTCAAAAACAAATATTGAAAGATGCGTTAATCCGTGTCGCTATTTTATCCAATGAAAAATTTAAAGGCGTTACCCTGGATATTACTCCTGACAGTTTAAGAATCAGTACGCATAATCCCGAACATGATGAAGCTGAAGAAGAACTATTTATCGAGTATGTGGGAGAACCATTATCTATTGCTTTCAATGCCCAATATTTATTGGATGCCGTTTCAAATCTGGATTCCGAGCTTGCTGTATTAACGATTGCAAGTAATGCCAGCAGTTGTTTTATAGACGAACCTAACGTTTGTGTTTACAAGTTTATTGTGATGCCCATGAGGCTCTAAGATTCACTGTAATGACGTTACTGAAACTGGATATTTACGCAGTCAGAAATATCCAAAAAGAAACTATCATCCCAGCCCCGGCAATTAATTTTATTTATGGAGAAAATGCCAGTGGTAAAAGTGCAGTCATTGAAGCTATCTTTATTTTAGGCCGCGCTAAATCTTTCCGCTCGGCATCTATTAAGCCAGTTATTAATTTTTTACAAAATCATTTGATTGTTTCCGCGCAAACATTGCAAGCTAATGGCAGCACTATACATTTGGGTATTCAACTGGACAGTAAAAGTTTTTGTTGTCGTATTAATCAGCAATCAACACAAACAAGATCAGATCTTGCTTATGCGTTGCCATTGCAAATTATTCATCCAAAAAGTTATGAGCTACTTGATGCGGGTCCGCAACTAAGAAGAGAATTTTTAGATTGGGGGGTTTTCAATGATGATAAAAATTTTTTACCGGCGTGGCGAAATTTCAAAAAAGCGTTAGCACAACGCAATTCATTATTAAAAACTAAACGACCTGAGCATATCAATGTTTGGGATAAAGAACTGCTTTATTACGGTACAATAGTCAATAGCTACCGGCAACTCTATTTGCAAAAGTTTAAGCCGGTATTCACTGATATCATTGATAGATTTCTCGAGATTGATGATATTGATATTAGACTTATATCTGGCTGGGATACATCCTTGGAATTTCAACAGGTTTTAACTGAAGACCTGGATAAAGATTTGCGTTATGGATTTACTCATAGTGGTCCACACCGTGCCGATTTCCAATTATTGGTTAGTAACAGATTGGCCAAGGATTTTGTTTCCCGTGGTCAACTAAAGTTATTAGTCATGAGCTTAAAACTTGCACAGGTGCAGCTACTTGCTAATGAACATAGTAAGATGGGCTGTTTTCTAATTGATGATTTTGCAGCAGAACTTGATGTAACCAATCGTTCGAAATTATTACACTATTTAGCTGAAATGAAATGTCAGGTGTTTATAACAGCTACTGAAATCTCTGATTTTGGCGATTTGAGCCACATAAAAAACTATAAAATGTTCCACGTGGAACATGGCAATATAAAG
Source organism: Methylococcaceae bacterium NSM2-1 (assembly GCA_002256705.1). Classification (GTDB taxonomy): domain Bacteria; phylum Pseudomonadota; class Gammaproteobacteria; order Methylococcales; family Methylomonadaceae; genus Methylobacter_C. The sequence continues at coordinate 2,036 of NQJI01000144.1, read as the reverse complement.
CAAGTGTAATGTTCCACGTGGAACATTCATAACAACAGGAAAAGCAGGAGAGTCATGAGTAACAATAGCGATCAGTACGATAGTTCTAATATTCAAGTTTTAAAAGGTCTGGATGCCGTAAGAAAACGGCCGGGTATGTATATTGGAGACACTGATGACGGCTCCGGTTTGCATCACATGGTTTTTGAAGTTGTCGATAACTCCATCGATGAGGCATTGGCTGGATACTGTAAAGAAGTTAAGGTAGTTATTCACAGCAATGGATCAGTATCGGTTTCTGATGATGGTCGAGGCATTCCAGTTGATATTCATAAAGAAGAGGGCAGATCGGCAGCAGAAGTCATTATGACTGTACTCCATGCCGGCGGTAAGTTTGATGATAATGCTTATAAGGTGTCGGGCGGTTTGCACGGTGTAGGGGTGTCTGTAGTTAATGCCTTGTCTGAAGAGTTAAATCTGGAAGTACGGAAGAATGGTCAACTTTATAAGCAAAAATATCGTATGGGTAACCCCGTTTCTCCATTGGCAGCAGTTGGGCCTGCTGAAGGCTCTGGCACATTAATTAATTTTAAACCTAGCTCTGAAACGTTTACAGACGTTGAATTTCATTACGATATACTGGCGAAAAGATTAAGAGAATTATCCTTTTTAAATTCAGGTGTACGCATCAGCCTTGAAGATGAGCGTACCGATAGACAAGATGTGTTCGAATTTGAGGGTGGTATCAGCGCTTTTGTTGTGCATCTTAATAAAAATAAAACACCGCTATTCCCTGAAGTATTCCATTTTATTGCCGAAAAAGAAGGTGTCACTGTTGAAGTAGCCATGCAGTGGAACGATTCCTATCAGGAAAATGTTTTTTGTTATACCAACAATATTCCCCAACGCGATGGTGGAAGTCATTTGGCCGGATTCAGGGGAGCATTGACTCGGACTATAAATCAATACATCGAATCCAGTGGTTTAGCTAAAAAAGAAAAAGTACAAACCACAGGTGATGATGCCAGAGAGGGATTGACGGCAGTGCTTTCAGTTAAAGTGCCTGATCCCAAGTTTTCATCACAAACAAAAGATAAGCTGGTTTCTTCAGAAGTCAAACCGCTGGTCGAATCGACGATGAATGAAAAGCTGCAGGAATTTCTGCTGGAAAAACCGCAAATAGCCAAAGCCATCGTTGGCAAAATTATCGATGCCGCCCGTGCCAGAGAAGCAGCGCGTAAAGCCCGCGAAATGACCCGTCGTAAAACCACGCTGGATATTGCCGGCTTGCCAGGGAAACTCGCGGATTGTCAGGAAAAAGATCCTGCATTATCAGAACTGTTCCTGGTGGAAGGGGACTCTGCGGGAGGTTCTGCAAAACAGGGCAGGGATCGCCGTACACAAGCTATTCTGCCTTTAAAAGGAAAGATTCTTAATGTCGAGAAAGCTCGCTTCGATAAAATGATTTCTTCAGAAGAAGTCGGGACATTAATTACGGCGTTGGGATGTGGAATCGGGAAAGACGAATACAATCTGGCCAAGTTGCGTTATCACCGCATCATTATCATGACCGATGCGGATGTCGATGGATCACACATCAGGACGTTATTACTAACATTTTTTTACCGGCAATTGCCCGAGATAGTTGAAAAGGGTTATATCTATATTGCCCAGCCACCGTTATATAAAGTTAAAAAGGGTAAACAGGAACACTACGTTAAGGACGATGCTCAATTAAATGAATATCTGATTCAGCTGGCACTCGATAAAGCTCAACTTTTCACCGATGAAACGGCTCCGCCTATTCAAGGGCAGGGCCTGGAAAAGCTCGCCAAGGAATTTACAGGAGTAGTTAGTATCATCAATCGTTTATCCAGGCGTTACGATGACGTTTTTCTTGAGCAAATTTCTTATATGGAAGCGATTAATGACGAAATAAAGCAAGATCAGAAAAAACTAACCGCCTGGTTTGCAAGGATGGAGCAACTGTTGAGAGATTGTGACAGTAAAGCACTATTCACGATAGAACTCGACTACAAGGCAAGCAATGAGTTTTC
>NQJI01000143.1 GCA_002256705.1 Methylococcaceae bacterium NSM2-1 | reverse complement strand
CCCAGCTTAAACGCTGGGTTCCTGTTTCGGTTGTTAGCAATTTGCAGCTATGCACAGACTTAAACTGTTCCCAATTGCCATCATCGGCATTAACGCTGAAGTATAAGCTTGATAGCTTTATGATCACTGCGGCAAATAATAGCATGAGCAAAACATCCATCGGTTTCTGACGAATGAATTGTGCGATATTTCTTCCCAACTGTTTTAAAGCCATGACGGTGCCTGCTTGCAATTGATAATTGGAATTATGCGCCTCAACAAGTCATATAAACTATTTTTGTTTTATAGGGGGACTGGGCGGTTTCGCTCGAACAAACCGGCATGCCATCCGGGAAGTTTATACAGGGATTTAGAGCATTGGCTTCAATTCAACTGGCGTTACGGGTGTGATTCTTTCCCGGGCAAAAAAGCCTGCCCACCTTTGACCAATTGAAGATCTTCACATTTTGAGATATTCACTCTCGGCAAAAATATCCCTGTTATCCTCGACCCTGTCCAGATAAACTTTCCCTTCCAGATGATCAAATTCATGCTGAAAGATCCGTGCAACAAACCCTTCCAGCCTGGCTTCCACTAAAATGCCCTGTTGATTGGTATAGTTGATCAATATTTCTATGTACCTTGGCACTAATGCACGTATGCCGGGAATACTCAAACAGCCTTCCCAGTCCTTTTCCCGGGTATCCGACAACGTTTGAAAAGCAGGATTAATCATTACTGTCGGCTCCATCAGAGGAGCAGATGGATAACGCGGGGTAGGACGCGAGGCAATAATGATAATCCGCTTTGATATGCTGATCTGTGGAGCGGCAATGCCGACACCCTGTGTTGTTGACAGGGTGTCTTGCATGGTTTCGATGATCCGCTGTATTTCAGCGCTCCGGCTATCAGTTACTGCTTGAGCCTGTAGCCGCAGCACTTTTGCGCCTAACTGGGCAATCTCGCTGATATTAGTCATTATGAAGCCTGCAATTCATTCAAAATCACCGATTGGGCTTGTACGGGTTCATCATTGGTAACGTGTAATAACTGCAGATAACAACCATCGGGCTGTAGCAGCCAGGCTTGGGTGTTATCTTTTAAATACAAATCGAGGTCATGCAATATACGGTTATAGAGACGCTTACTTTCAATGGGGAAACAGATTTCTACACGCCGGAACATATTGCGATTCATTAAGTCCGCGCTGGAGGCATAAACCTCCTGATTGCCATCATTGGCAAACGCATAAATCCGCGCATGTTCCAGAAAGCGTCCGATAATGGCGCGAACTTCTATGTTTTCAGAGACGCCTGGAATACCGGGCCTTAGGCAGCAAATACCCCTGACGATTAATTTAACTTCAACCCCGGCCTGGGATGCCCGATAAAGCGCTTGTATTGATTGTTCTTCAACGATTGCATTGACTTGAATGATGATTTTTGCCGGTTTGCCATTTTTGGCGTGAGTTATTTCCCGTTCAATTTTTTCAAGTATCCCTTTATGCAAGGTAAACGGCGACTGCAGTAATTTGTTTAATTGAGTCACCTTGCCCAAACTGGTCAGCTGGGCAAACACCCGTCTGACATCTTCACCCAATTCCTTATTACAGGAAAACAAGCCATAATCGGTGTAGAGCTGCGCGGTTTTAGGATGGTAGTTGCCGGTGCCCAAATGCACATAATTTCGCAATTCTTTACCTTCTCTGCGTAATACCAGGCACATTTTGGCATGGGTTTTATAACCCACGACCCCATACACGACATGGACTGCGGCTTCCTGTAATTTGGAGGCTAAATCAATATTGGCTTTTTCATCAAATCGCGCCCTTAACTCGATAACAACGGTGACTTCCTTGCCTGCTCGTGCGGCTCTGATCAAGGCCGCAACGATGGGCGAATCAGCACCGGTACGGTAGAGCGTTTGTTTAATTGCCAGTACTTCCGGCGCTGCCGCCGCCTGGCGTAAAAATTCAACGACGGGCGAGAAAGATTCAAAGGGGTGATGCAGTAAAATATCATGGCGTCTAATCGCCGCAAAAATATCTTTATTACGCGCCAGTTGGGAAGGAACACTGGGTTTAAAAGGGGTAAACTTAAGATCAGGCCGATCAACGAGGTTATTAATTTCCTGAATTCTGTTCAGATTGACCGGGCCATCCACTAAAAACAGCCGATCACGGTTCAATTCAAAGCGATCCAGTAAAAAGCTCACCGTGTCATCGGGACAATGACGATCAATCTCCAATCGTACTTCATTGCCATAATTACGCATGGCCAGTTCTCCTTGAACGGCCAGCAATAAATCGTCAATGGCATCATCATCCACGAAAAAATCACTGTTCCGGGTGACCCTGAACTGGTAGCAGCCTTTAACTGTCATGCCGTTGAACAATTCACTGACAAACGCATGAATAATCGATGACAAAAACACAAAATCAGCCGGACCGCTTTGGGTCTCATCGACTGGCAATTGAACGACGCGTGGCAAGGCTCTGGGGGCTTGTAGAATAGCTCTACCGCTATTTCTGCCGAAGGCATCCTTTCCGGTCAGGGAAATAATAAAATTTAAACTCTTGTTGAGTATGCGCGGGAAAGGGTGCGCGGAATCCAGGCCAACTGGCGTTAAAATGGGTAATAACTCATCATTAAAATAGTCTGCCAGCCATTTGTGCTGCGCTTCGGTCCACTCATTTCGGCGAATAAAACGAATATTTTCAGCATCGAGTTTTGGAATCAAAATTTCATTAAGAACCTGATATTGCTCCTCCACCAGTTTATGTGCGTGGATAGATATCTGTTCCAATTGTTCAATTGGCGTTAAGCCATCCGGGCCAATTGCTTTGGGATCTATGGCTACCATTTCCAGTACACTGGAAACTCTAACCTCAAAAAATTCATCCAGATTTGAACAGGAGATACACAGATAGTTAAGTCGCTCAAGCAAGGGGACGGCTTCATTTTTTGCCTGCGCCAACACACGTTTGTTGAACTCAAGCAAACTCAGATCACGATTGATGTAAAGCTCCGGGCTTTCAAGGTTTATTGTTTCAACCGTTTCGTTTTTGTCCATTTTTTGCCTTAAACTGTCGGGCATAACTCCTGTGATAAAAACATGCCGGTCACTGATTTGTTCAATATTCAGATGTAAACCTGCGTGTGCTAATTGTTCAGTAATTTCTTCCATGCTAAAAGCCGCCAGTAAAGAATGATAAAAATCCCGTCGCAGAATTTCAGGTTCGTTTGCGGCATAGTTATTCACCATGGTTTGCGCATCCTCAATACTGTCGGGACGTAATAAATCCATAATAATGATACGTGTACCCGGCCTGGAATATTTTTCTATTGTTTTCCAAAGCATCTGCGGATCAGGCAAATGATGCAAGAGACTGTTACTGAAAATGATCTCATAGCTGGACTGCGGTAATATGACATCAGGCAACAGACCCGGAATAAAGCTTATGCGCTCTGTCAGGTCAGAAGGCAATGCTGATTTAGCATAATTTAGCATAGGCTTTGAGCCGTCAACCGCATGTACTTTACAGAAAGGAAAGGCTTTGGCAAAGCGGCAACTGATATCGCCTGGACCACAACCTAAATCAAGGGCGGTGCCGCTCAACCCGGGTTCATCAATAAACGATTTCAATCGTTGTATAAATTCATTATGCGGTGTTTCAAAATCTGCTTCAGCATAGGCTTTTACCTGACTTTCATCTTCCATTAACTCAAGCTCTAATAAACGTTTCATGCGCTAAATCCTCTTTTTCCCTGCAGTCCTCCCGTATGAACGGCAATAATACGCTGACCTTGTTTAAAAGAAGGTTTTGCTATCAAATCGTAGAGAGCATACATCATTTTTCCGGTATAAACTGGTTCAAGAGGAATTCCGGTTCTGTATTCAAAATCTGTAATAAATGCCATAAGTTCAGAATTGGTTTTGGCAAAGCCACCGAAGTGATAATTAAGGTTTATCTGCCAGTTAGTACAAGGCCTCGGTAATAATGATTCAACGTCAGATAGTAAAAACCCCGCATTTTTTAATGCCGCAAAACCCATGACTGATATTTGCTCAGGAACAGCATCAATAATACCCGCTAAAGTTGTTCCCGTTCCACAGGGCGCGCAGAGTATGTCATAAAGGACATCTATTTCGTTGACCAGTTCCGCTACACCTTTTAACGCTAACGACTGTGCCCCGCCTTCCGGCAGCCAGTATTGTTGCGGTCTTAATCCGGGCAAAGCATGACAGCCTTTGTATTGCCGCAGGAGTCTATAGTCGGAACGGGATACAAACTTCAGTTCCATACCCCAGTTTTGTAGTTCAGATAAAGTTTGTGTTAGCGTTCCCGGTTGCTCGCCCCTTATAAAGCCTATCGTTTTCAGTCCTGCAACCTTGCCCGCATAAGCCAGCGCATGCAAATGATTGGAATA
>NQJI01000142.1 GCA_002256705.1 Methylococcaceae bacterium NSM2-1 | reverse complement strand
GCCGCACCGGGCTTGGAGACGGAATACACATATTCCACGCCTTCAAGCTGGTTAAGCAAAACCTCCAGCGGCGTGGCAACCAGCTTTTCAACTTCTTCGCTGGAGGCTCCTGGATATTCAATCAGCACGTCCATAACCGGCACGACAATCTGCGGATCTTCTTCACGGGGCGTGAGAATTAGCGCTGCCGCTCCCGCCAACAGGGAAATGATCAGGAACAGTATGGAAAGCTGCGAGGTAGTAAAAATTTCGACAATCTTTGTCGTCAAGCCACGTTTGGGGCTCTGGTTTTGCAGGTCTTCCATTATTGTGCCTGCTCAGGATTGATTATGATGGTTTCGCCGGCATGTAAACCGGAAACGACCTCAATCTGGTCACCGAAGGTTTTGGCCGTTCTGATATGACGCATAAGCTGCCTGCCTTCCGATAATACCTTGACGACTTCCAGTTGACCGATATGTTGCACCGCACTGGCAGGAATCAATAAGGCTTCATGTTGACCGCAGGCTTGTTCCAGCCAGCCGAAATACCCCGGTTGCAAGCCTTCGATGGCAGGCAGTGCAATTTTAATCAGCTGGGTGCGGGTTTGCGGGTCAACTTCGGGACTGATCTCGTCAATTTGAGCATTGGTCGTTAGCCCCAGGGTATCAATGCGCACGGTGACGTCCATACCGGTGCTGTAACGTCCGGCGCAAGTGTTCGGTACGTCGGCTTCAAGCCGTAAACCTTTTGGCGTCTGCAAAGTTACCACGGGTACGCCGGGCAGCCCCATGTCGCCGGGTTCTTTAAGACGCTTAACAACAACGCCATCAAAAGGGGCGAGCAACAGGGTATCAGCCAAATGGGATCTGATTTCACTAACAGAGCTTGCCGCCTGATTGACACCGGCTTGCGCCTCTTTTGCCTGCGCCACTACGGCATCAAATTTTTCGCGGGTTGCCGCCTCTTTACTGTACAAGCTTCGGGTACGTTGTTCATCTGCCTTGGCGCGATTTGCCTGGGCATGCGCACCAACCAGCGCGGCAAGGGCCGCGTTTTCCTGAGCCCTGATGTCACGTTCATCCAGGCGGGCGATGATATCGCCTTTTTTGACTTTGTCGCCGGCGTTGACTTTGATCTCGAGTATTCGAGCCGTCATCCTGGGGGCAATATTGGCAACGGTTCTTGATCTTACCGTACCGGGCCAGGCAAGAACATCGTCAACCTGTATTTTTTCAACAAGTGCCGTTTGGTTTTTAGGTGTGGTTGAATCGGAAGACTGCGGACTCAAGCCGGGAGCCACTTTACTGACAAAACTGCCTTGCATGTAAAGAAGCAACAGAATCAAAGCTAAAACAGCTGCGAAAATCATGACGATTTTGTTGATATTTTTGTGTTCGGTTTGTGACATAAGATTTCCTTTATCTTAGAAAAAATCATTTGGTCCACGAAAAGCACGAAAAGCACGAAAATATCCAAAGGGCTTCCAACTTGAGGCGGGACAATGGCTAAGGCTTAACCGTTCGCCCTGAGCTTGTCGAAGGGTGGACGGTTAAGCCGTTCATGGTTCGACGAGCTCACCACGAACGGCTTAACTTTAAACTGTCCCGCCTTAAGTTGAAAGCCTATTCAAAGAGATATCAAGCTGTGGATCTTTACCAAAGTATGAATGGCTGTGCAATTCAACAAACTTTTTTATTTCGTGTCTTTCGTGTTTTTCGTGGACAACTCGCTGTTTTTAGGTTTATTTCCAGTCGCCGACAGCTTTTTTCAAGGCAGCTTCAGCACTCAGGGCATCGTAATGCGCTGCGATAGTATTGGATTGCGCTTTATTTCTGGCGACTTCCGATTCGATATAACGGGTGACCGTGACTACTTCAGCACGTCTTTCCTCATTTACCAGTCTCAAGGCTTCGTCGGCAGATAGGACTGATGCTTCGGTAACCTTCAAACGCGCCAAAGCTTCTTTAAGATTTAGAAATGCAGTTTTCACTTCCTGTTCAATAGCCAGTTTGGTTTTTCGTTCCGTTTCACGCGCTTCTGCGGCTTTTCGTTCTGCTGCGCGGACACGTTGCTGGGTGTTAAACCCGGAAAATAAATCCATTTCGACGCTGACGCCGGCGGTGACATTGTCCTTTTCACTGTTAAAGCCTGGAGATTGGCTATTTTGACCGTAACTCACATAAGCATCTGCCTTGGGTAAATAAGCGCCTTGCTCGCTTTTTAACTTCCGCAGACTGATTTCAACCTGGTTGGCGGCGGCTTTTACTTCCGGGCGCTGTGACATTGCCTGATCGAGCAGGTCATTAAAGGATGCCGGCAGCATGGGTTTGGGTAATAGGGAAGATGACGGTGCGACAGTAAATGCTTGAAAACTGGATAGGCCAAGTAAGTTGGCAATACTGGTTTTGGCTATTTCAATGCCATTGGCGGCTCTTATTTCAGCACTCTGCGCTTCAGCCAATTGTACTTCCAGTGATAAAACATCGGATTTAAGGACGGTTCCCGCTTCGTACTCGAGTTTTGTTTGATTCAGCTCGCTGGTAATTGCGGAAATAGAATCCTGGGCGACTCTTTGGGCTTCCAGCGCGGCCAAATAAGCATAATACGTAGCCGTTACCGCTTCAATCAAGGCATTGCGCACTGTCGAGCGTTCATACTCTGCCGCATCTATGCCCAGTTCGGCTGCTTTACTGTTTTGATAATCCTGGCCACCACGAAAGAGAGACAGTTTGCCTATAATTTCGGGGCGGAAATTTTGCCGATAACCGGGATTATTAATGTTCGCGATAGAATTGGCGTCAAACTCCCTTTGTGACACAATCATCGAAAAAACCTGCGCCGGATTGTTGGAATGCTCATAGCCAACTCTGGCGGTTACTTGCGGATAAAACGCAGACAGGGCGACGCCTAATTGGGCTTCGGCCTGGCCGATGCGTTCCGCGGCGATTTGCAGGTCAGGATTGTTGGCTAATGCATAATCAATAGCCTGATCGAGAGTAAAAGATTGGGTGATTAATTTTTCAGGTACAGACTTATCAACAGTATTGTTGGAAACAGGGGCCGCAACTGCTGACAAGTTCGACAGCATGAATATCGGCAGTAGACTTAATGCCAGTCTGTTTTTTATTGTTTTAAGCATAATCTTCACTTACGTGTGTCAGTTTGTAGGTTGGGTTAGGCGATAGCCGTAACCCAACACACCGAAGCGGCAAATGTTGGGTTACGCTATCGCTCGGCAATCGCTCCTGCGTTCCTCTAGATCCTGCGTCCATGCAGTCGTAACCCAACCTACGGCTTTCTGCTTAAGTTAATGAGTATCAGGTTAGCGTTATCGTAACGTGACGTATTTTAAACGTTGCAAATCCCCGTCCGGCTTGATCTATGGGCCGCAAGCAATCAGAAAGCACTGCCCGGTTTAACACCCAACTTTTTAAGTATTATTGCCATGGGACAAAACCCTGTAAATGCTGATTGGAACAAATTGGCACCAACAAAAGCAGTGAACCATAGCCACAATTCAGAATGATAATGCGCCAGCAACAAGCTAATCAATATAAAACCGCCTGCAACAGCAAAAACTACGCGATCAATTGTCATCTTATTTTCCTTTCAACCGGACTACGCCTATTAATTTAAGCATTAACCTTTCATAAAAAGGCTCACTGATGCCTTTCCTGATTTTACGCATAAAATATTTCTCAAAACCTATTTTAGCCAGATGCACCCATTTACCTTCCGAAGACCAGGTTACATTACGCGGTGGAATTTGCGGCTTGGCCAGAAAAGCTACCCCGGAATCGCCAAAATCAGCCAGACATAAGGCATTCCACGTTGCTTTGTGTGACGGCTCTTTGCCAGCCAGTTCTTCGGCGATATTATGCGCGGTGGCAGTCACCATCGATTCGATCATATAACCGGTTTTTGGTGCGCCGGTAGGTACTGGCGTCGCTTCAACCGGCGGAATGGCAATACAAACACCGACAGAATAGATGTTTTTGAAGGTTTTATTACGCTGATACTCATCCACCAAAACAAAGCCGCGCGGATTAACCAGACCCTCGACTCCGACATGACGCACGGCGTCAACGCCGGTAAAAGCGGGTAACATCATTGAGTGATTAAAGGGCAACTCATGTTTTTTCTTGTCCTTACCTTCTTCATCGACTTCTGTGACAAACATCATGCCGGGTTCAATTTTGTCGACCCTGGCATTGGTTATCCATTTGATAGTCTTGTCACGCAAGGCGCTTTCCAGCAAACCTTTGGTATCGCCGACACCGCCTAAACCCAAGTGACCAATATAAGGTTCCGCGGTAACAAAAGTCATCGGCACTTTGTCGCGAATTTGCCTTTTACGTAATTCCGCTTCAAGAATCATTAAATATTCATACGCGGGGCCATAACAGGATGCGCCCTGTACAGCGCCGATAACAATCGGACC
>NQJI01000141.1 GCA_002256705.1 Methylococcaceae bacterium NSM2-1 | reverse complement strand
ACAGTGATGTTATCATTTCAAGATTAGAGGAAGTGGCCAAGCTGGTTTTAGGTAGGCTTTTTAATTATCTGATCTGCAGGTCAGGTTAGCGTCGCGTAATCCGCCATTTTGCTGAATTGATAGTCTTTTTTTAAAATGTGGTCCAGCCACTTTTGCAGAAAATAGTTTAAACGCCATTTGTAATTCATGATTTCCCGGCTCAATCCCGGATTTTTAAATACTTGCGCTACGCTTGCGCGGACGTGATCGCTTAACACTTCAGCCAGTTGTGCATCCAGGTAAATACGTATTTTGACGGCTGGTTCCAGAAATTCATCCAGATTCTTGTTGAAACAATGGCTGAGTTCAACAGTCATTGTGTAGGGTGTGCTTTCAATGACTGTAATATGAAGTGTTGTGTTGTTGGGAGCAAGTCCAATGGCTGTCTCTTTGAACGTGAGCAAATCCGGGATTAACTTAAGTAATTTTAGGTAGTTGGATTCGCAGATTTGTTCCAGGCAGAATGACTTGTTGACCGGATTAACAAAGCTCATAGTCAGTATCAGTTTTCCCGGTAGCAGGCATGGGCGCTGGCCGTTTCCCATAACACGACCTGGACAACGTTAAAACCAGCTTGTTTTAGATATTGATAAATCATTTTACTTAATACTTCGGCAGTGGGATGTTCTTCAAGGGCAAGGAAACGTTCGTTGTTTTCCGTGAGCATCGGGATAATCGGGTCATCCTTGTGTAGCAGAAAGTTATGATCGAGAGTGTCATCGATGTACGCTTCTACGCAGTCTCTAATATCAGAAAAATCGCAGACCATGCCTTGATCATTGAGTTGTTCCTGTTGTATTGAAATCGACGCTTTAACGCTATGGCCGTGTAAGTTACGGCATTTGCCGGGATGATTCATTAATCGATGACCGTAACAAAAATAAACTTCTTTGGTAATTGTAAACATAGGTGAGAGAAGCTGGTGCGTTCTTTTCAATAAGTAAAGTGAGTAGTCGAGCTCTTTATATTTTTTATAGTAGCGGCACTGTCTTGTAGCAGCTGTTTTGCACTTCGAAAAGAACGTTGCCGTACTTTTTGTGGTGATGTTTATGGCTGAGCAGCATGGCTTAAGTTGGAAGTGTACTATAAAAATATGCATAAAGGTGGGTGATGATTATTAAATACGGAATTTATTTAGAATTAATTGCTGAATTTCTATAAAATCTACGCTTTAATATCACATCTCAGATCAAGTCTACATGGACCTAAAATTTCTCGATTTTGAACAACCGATCGCTGAATTAGAAGCGAAAATTAAAGAACTCCGCAATGTGGAGTTTGATAATAAAATTAATATTTCCGATGCGCTTAAACAGCTGGAAGATAGAAGCCAGGCACTGACTGAATCAATTTTTAATAATCTTTCTGACTGGCAGATTTCTCAACTATCCAGACATCCGGGGCGGCCCTATACGATGGATTATGTTGAATATATCTTTACCGATTTCCACGAACTGCATGGTGATCGGGCTTACGCCGATGATCCTGCAATTGTGTGCGGATTGGCGCGTCTTGATGGGCAGCCGGTGATGGTGATTGGCCATCAGAAAGGCCGCGATACCAAGGAAAAGATTTACCGCAATTTCGGCATGCCGCGCCCTGAAGGTTATCGTAAAGCATTGCGCGTAATGAAAATGGCGGAGCGATTTAAAATCCCCGTTATTTGTTTAATCGATACCCCGGGCGCTTATCCCGGTATTGGCGCGGAAGAGCGTGGTCAAAGTGAAGCTATTGCCAGAAACCTGTTTGAAATGACCAAGCTGAAAACACCCATTATTTGCACCATTATCGGTGAAGGTGGTTCGGGGGGTGCGTTGGCAATTGGTGTGGGCGACCGTTTAATCATGCTGGAATACAGCACATATTCCGTTATTTCACCCGAAGGGTGCGCATCCATTCTGTGGAAAAGCGCAGATAAGTCACAATTAGCGGCCGAGGCTATGGGCATTACTTCTGACCGTATTCGTGAGCAGGGTTTTCTGGATGAAGTCGTCAGAGAGCCTTTGGGTGGAGGTCATCGAAATTTCAAGATTATTGCCTTGAATTTAAAAGAAGCATTGATTCGTCATTTGGCAGAGTTAAATCAGCAAGATATTAATGATCTTCTGGAAAAACGCTATCAGCGCATTATGAGCTTTGGGGTTTTTACTGAGGAAGCGGGTAAATAACCACTAACCCTCTTTTCTCCATCTATCCTTCGACCGGGCTCTCTTGAGCGTAGCTGAAGGGCTCAGGTAAATGACTCACTCAATTCAACATAGGCCCATGTTTCAGGTTGAGTGGGCAATGCTGTTTGCAGATCTTGAGTTAATGAATCGTCGATAGACGCCCCCATGTAAGATATTGGGAATTAGCGATTTTCCGTTATGCTTTACATTAGCCCTTCAGGACTGAAATCATCGACTGTAATTGCTGCCAATCTGGCCTGTTCGGCGGTAGCATACAATCCGGCTTCATCCTGAGTGATGATCCCTTTGTTTAATGCTTCTGCAAGCATTTTAAACGGGTCACCCTTGGTCAACTGCTTTTGCTTTTGAGCAAGGCGAATTTTGGCTTCTACCGGAGCGGCTGCCAATACGGCTTTAAAAGCGGCTTCAATTTTGCCGGTTGCATCGCCGGTTTTGCTGTTGATGTAAATGCCGTGGGTTAAGCGGTCACGAACAAGTGTATCAGCAAGCAGTATTGATGCGGTTTTGTGAATCAGAAGGTCATCGGGTGGTGAGTAGGGTTTCCCGATGGGGAAAACAAGGCTACGTAAAACCCATGCAAACGGGCGCAAGGGCATTTTCCAGAAAACCGCGCGTAATGATTGTTGAGCCCGGTAAATGCTTTGTTGGCAAGCCCAATGTAATAAAGGGGCTTCGTCTTTAAGGCAACCTTGATCCTGATAATGTTTAAGCACGCAGGAACATAGATACAGGTTGCTTAAGACATCGGCAAAAAGACCCGAGAGTCTTTCTTTTCGCTTCAGTGTGCCGCCGAGAGTCAATAGGGCGAAATCGGCAAACAAAGCAAAACCCACACTTAATCGGGCAATTTGCCGGTAATAACGCCGGGTATTCCGCTTACCCGGGACACTCTTAAAACGGGCATTAGTTAATCCTAACCAGAAACTGGCCGCCATGTTGTGCATGAAAAAGCCGATATGCTGAAATAGCACTTTATCAAATTGTCGTAGATCATTTTGCTGCAATGCCGCCATTTCTTTTTGAATGTAGGGATGACAGCGGATTGCACCCTGACCGAAAATCATCATGGTCCGGGTCAAAATATTCGCGCCTTCAACGGTAATACTGACCGGGATAACCTGATATAAACGCCCAAGATAATTTCTTGGCCCTATGCAAATACCTGAGCCACCCAGAATATCCATGCCATCATTAACAATGCGGCGCATTCTTTCGGTGAGTTCGTATTTGAGGATGGCGGAAATAACAGCGGGTTTTTCACCGTTATCTAAAGCGGCATTAGTCACTTTACGCGCGGCATCGAGTATATAGGTTTCACCTGCCATGCGTGCCAGTGGTTCTTGAATGCCTTCAAATTCACCAATGGGTAGATTGAATTGTTTACGGATGCGCGCATAAGCGCCGGTATTGCGGCAGGTGAATTTTGCCGCACCGACACTGAGTGCCGGCAGTGAAACAGCTCTGCCTGTGGCGAGGCATTGCATGAGCATTTTCCACCCGTTACCGACCTGTTCAGCGCCGCCAATGATCCAGTCCATGGGAATAAACACATCTTTACCCCAGTTAGGGCCGTTTTGAAAAGCCGAATCCAGCGGGTTATGTCGTCTTCCTATGGATACACCAGGTGTATCCGTGGGTATTAGTGCGACGGTAATGCCGATATTTTCTTTATCACCGATGAGGTGGTCGGGGTCGTAGAGCTTAAATGCAAGCCCCAGCACAGTAGCCACAGGCCCTAATGTGATATAGCGCTTTTCCCAGTTGAGGCGAATGCCCAACACTTTATTCTGGTTATAGCAAACAATGCCTGTGTCCGGCATCGCGCTCGCATCACTACCGGCTTGCGGGCCGGTCAGTGCAAATGCGGGGATTTCTTCTCCTGTAGCCAAACGGGGCAGATAATGATTTTTTTGTTGTTCTGTACCGTAATTCAACAATAATTTTGCAGGTCCCAAAGAATTGGGCACCATCACCGTGACCGCAGCGGTGGTACTGCGGCTGGCAATTTTCATGACGATTTCGGAATGCGCTGTATCAGAAAACTCTAGCCCGCCATAGTGTTTCGGGATAATCATGCCGCAGAATTTTTGCTGTTTAATGTAGTTCCAGACTTCCTGAGGCAGATCTTTGCGATTATGGGTGATATCCCAGTCATTCAGCATCGCGCACAATGTTTCAACCGGGCCATCAATAAAAGCTTGTTCTTCATCAGT
>NQJI01000140.1 GCA_002256705.1 Methylococcaceae bacterium NSM2-1 | reverse complement strand
CTTGCATCGGCTTACGGCATTGCTGTTACAGGTACGATGATAGTTGACACGGTACTAGCGTTTATCATCATCCAGGCATTGTGGCAATGGACAAAGGCTACCAGCGTGACTTTCCTGTCGACTTTTTTGGCCATAGACCTTCTGTTTTTTTCTTCCAATAGCCTGAAAATCCCGACCGGCGGTTGGCTCCCGCTGGTCGTTGCTACAGTCCTCTTTTTAATATTGACGACATGGATTAAGGGACGCAGGTTACTTTCGGAATATATGGATGAAAGAAAAACATTATTCGAGGACTTGGAAGAGAAAATAAGTGGTAAATTGGCGAGGGTAGAAGGTACGGCGATTTATTTGACCAGAAGCTTGCACGGTGTCCCTCAAGTACTGCTGCACAACCTCGAACACAATCATGTATTGCATGAGCGAATTATTGTGCTATCGATTGTTACCACGAACGAGCCCTATGTTGACGAAGCGCACCTCGTCAAAATCAGGTCCTTCGGTGAAAACCGAAATTTTTACCGGGTAAAACTTTATTACGGTTTCAAGCAAAACGCTGACGTACGTCGTGCCTTGGAATTATGCGTGCAAGAAGGCCTGGATTTTGATCCCAAAAATGCTTCTTTTTTCATCGGCAGCGAACAGGTATCTTTTCGTAACAAAAGCCCAATGCCGAAATGGCGCCGGGGATTGTTCAGGTTTTTATTTCACAATTCTTCCAGTGCGATTGATTTTTTTAAAATACCTGTTGACCAGGTTGTGGAACTCGGAATTCGTATCGAACTGTAACCGAAGCCACGCCGATACTGCGGAACCCAATCTACCACCCATTGTCGTTCCAACCCCCAAGCCGCCACTATTGATTTGGAATTTGATCAAACCCCGGCCTTCGAGCTGACAACGATTGAACTGAAAAGAGTTAGACTTCCTTTGAAAATATTCAAAGGCCTTAAGCCTTTACTGAAGCGTTACAGGCTGGGTAATATCATTCATAACTCAACGGATAAGCCTTTACAATTTGTCTGATATAGCTACCACCAAGGCGGCGACAATGCCAAAGCTCATGAGACTTACGCTCCAGAGAAAATACTGGAACATCCAATCATCGGTGTCATCCGTACGTTTATGTCGAACAATAATCCGATAACTGACTATGAAGGTGGTTACGGTAGGCACCTGTAACCTTGGACTGACGAGACGTTCCCAGGGATAGAGCGGTAAGTCTCTAAAAAATAACGCCAATGCGAAGAAGAACGAGGCGATTGCAAAGGTAGTGGCGATTTGAATTATCCAATAATACCTGACTTTATCTAGGTCGGCTTTGGGGATCCAGGCTCCGCAACGGCATTGCTGGGATGTTCCTAATCGTCCTGTACCGTAATTTTCCTTACCGCACTTCGGACAAAAACAGCGGCCAAATCGAATCATCTAGGTTTCTTCCTCGTTTAGTCGATAACTCACACCGGCCTCGGTCAGCAAACATCGGGGACGTGCTAGATCGGACTTAATCTTGTGGCATAGTTGTCCCATGTAAATTCACAAGTACTGCCTATGTTCGATAATACCCTCCCAGACCTTTTCGAGTAATTGCCTGGGAGTGACTACGAATCCGGCGCTTGGTTAGTTTATTTTTATTAACTCGCTTTCGAATAATACCTATGCCGAATATACTCTACTAAAGCAGGCATTATGGAGATAACAACAATACCTAAAATTACAATAGTAAAATTATGTTTTACCACCGGTATATTGCCAAATAAGTAGCCTCCAAACAAGCAAATAGAAATCCAGGAAACTCCCCCGATTACGTTGTAATGAAGAAACTTTTTGTAGCCCATATCACCTATACCTGCCACGAATGGAGCAAAGGTACGAATAATAGGGATAAATCGGGCAATGATTATCGTTTTGGCACCATATTTTTCATAAAACTTATGGGTACGCTCAACATGTTCTTTATTCAAAAACCTGGTTTTTTCCAGTTTGGCTATTTTAGGGCCAATAAAACTTCCAATTTCATAATTGACTGAATCGCCTAATACCGCAGCAATACATAAAATTACATATAATATTCCAATACTCATGTCACCTTTTGCAGCAAAAGCGCCTGCTGCAAAAAGCAAGGAATCACCCGGTAAAAAGGGCAGCACCACCAATCCTGTTTCACAGAAAATGATAATAAATAATATCAAGTATGTTATATGTCCATAACTTTGAATAATCGCGCTAAGATATTTATCCAGGTGTAAAAAAAAATCAATAAATTGGGTAACGTCTTCCATGCTGATTCCTGATGTTGTTTTTGCCAGGGTTGGGTACGGTTAGTCGAACTTACTGCATATCAGTCCAGCTAATCGTTACTGTTCCACCGTTACGAACGCTATTTTTGCTATACCCGCGTGTTGAACTGTTGCCATCACTTCTGCGACTTTTGCGTAAATAACGTTTTGATCTGCGTATAAATGCAGGCCAATCTCAGGATTTTTTGCCAGCTCGCTCTTCAAAGCTGTTTCCAGTGCCGCAAGATCAGGGACTGGAAGTTTATTCAGTGTTACCAGTCCTTTTGCATCGATATCGAGTTGTAACGGCTGTTCATTCCTATCAGCCGTTGTTTCGACGGTTTTCGGTAACGTAACATGAACCGATTGCGTAACTAGCGGCGCGGTAACCAGTAAAATAATCACCAGCACCAGCATCACGTCCACTAAGGGTGTGACATTAATTTCGCTCATCGCATTTTCATCTTCGGATTGAGGTTTAAATGCCATAAGTTATGCCTGCTGATTTTTAGTGTCCAAAGCAACCGATAGAAAACTTGCGACAAAATTTTCCAATCGTGTGCGCTGCACTTTCATGCGACGGAGAAAAAAGTTATACGCCAAAACAGCCGGCACAGCGACTGCGATACCAATTGCCGTTGCGACTAACGCGTCACCAATCGGGCCTGCAACAACATCCAAACTGGTTGAACCGCTTTCAGTAATATCATGCATTGCATGCATAATGCCCAACACTGTACCAAATAAACCGACAAACGGCGCAGTACTACCGATACTTGCCAATAGCGTTAAACCGCTTTCCATGGTGTGTTGTTCCTGTTGTAATTGTACACGCAAGGCTTGTTCCAACAATTCCGTCGAATCGCCGCAGTGTTTAAGCATTTTCCCCGCCGAACGTTGATGCTCCTCAAGCCACGTTAAGCCTTCATAGGCAAGCCGCGCTTGCGAGCCTTTGGCTAATTCGGGCGGTAACGTTTTGACTTGTTTTAAATCAGGCAACTTCCAAAACGCATTTTCAAAACGTTCATTACAGCGTCTGTTATAAAAAAACTGCCAGATTTTGAAAAAAATCAGCGTCCAGGTCGTGACTGAAAAAACCAGTAACGTGTAAAGTGTTGCATCAATAATAAATTCGGGGGCAATATTCGTGGGCATTCGGTCATTATCCTTGTATAAATTTTTAAAAGTTATTGTTCGAGTTTGAATTGTAGCCTTTGCACCGCACGTTGCGGCACAGCGACACCGTTGACAATTTTTTCTTTAAATTTCCATTTGTTAATTGCAGTGAGTGCGGAATCATCAAAAATATTTTTGGGTTCTGAGTCCACGACGACTGCATCATCAACTGATCCGTCAGTTTGAATGGTAAATTCGACTTTTACCCACCCTTCAATATGCCGGCTGGCAGCGCGAGCCGGATATTTTGGTGGTACACGAACCAATGGCACAACACCTGAAACGACAGTTTTGCTGCTATCGCGTCCATGTCCTGTTGTTTCTGTGGTTTTGGCGGCAGCACGTGAATTTGATGAAGCTGAAGGAGCGGCAACGGGTGCTGGCGCAACGACAGGGGGCGCGGGTATAAAAGCAGGCACAGGCTCAAATTTTGGCACCGGTATAACTTCTTTTATTTCTGCCGGCCTTTGCTTAGGTGCGGGCGCAGGTTTTTTTACCACGACTGGTTTTTTAACCGGTTGAGGTGGTTTTACGACGGGTTTGGGTTTTATGGGTTCTTTTTTGGCGGGCGGTGGCGCGGGCGGCGGTTCTTTTACCACTTTTTTTACAATCGGTTCAGGTTTTGGCAACAACACTACTTCCATGACGACAGGTGTTTTTTTTTGTTCCGTTTTAGGTACGTTCATTAAATATAACGCTAAGGTCATGTGTAACACCACAACCACCGTCAGCAGCAAACCAGCAACAAGACGCGATTTTTTCTGATGTTCCAATAGATTAAATGTAGAGTAATTGAAATCAATACAATTTGATGAGGACATGAAACGATGAGTGTTTAAAAATGTGTCGTTGTCTATAGAATTGCGCTAATTATAACGAATTGCCAATAAAATAGCCTGTTAACTGATGTTACGCAATGGCTAAGAAATTTTTACCACGAAGGCACGAAGAACACGAAGATTTAAAAGGCTGCCTTATGGCATATAATTTT
>NQJI01000279.1 GCA_002256705.1 Methylococcaceae bacterium NSM2-1 | reverse complement strand
TTTTGTTTTAGCAATTTCTTCCAGTTGCGCCAGAGTCACTGTTCCGACTTTCTTAGTATTGGGGTTACTACTACCACTTTTTATTCCCGTTGCTTTCTTCAGAAGAATTGATGCCGGCGGTGTTTTGGTAATAAATGTAAAGCTGCGATCACTATAAACGGTAATTACAACAGGCAAAGGTAACCCTTTTTCTACGTCCTGTGTTTTCGCATTAAATGCCTTGCAAAATTCCATAATATTGACACCACGCTGACCCAATGCAGGACCTACCGGTGGACTTGGATTTGCTTCACCTGCTTTTACTTGCAGTTTTATATATGCTGTTATTTTTTTTGCCATTTTTTACTCCAATATGGGTACAGACGCATTTCAGCTCCCCCTAGACACAAAAATCCCTGCCTTATTCAGACAGAGATCCAGTAAAATATTA
>NQJI01000139.1 GCA_002256705.1 Methylococcaceae bacterium NSM2-1 | reverse complement strand
CGCAATGACCAGACATAGGTTCGATAATAACTGGCGAGTATGCATCAGATACTCCGGCAATTTCGGAAATTAAAACACCTAATTTCGAAATACGGGGGATTCCGGCTGATTCATACCCCTTTGCTGCGATTTTCCATACGTCGTAGAAATTCAGCCATAACCAGCCGGTAGAGTTCATCACCTAGATACTTGTCTTCAATGCCGCTGTCTATATTCGGGTTATCATTGACTTCTATCACATAGCCTTTGCCATTTTTTTCTTTAACATCGACGCCGTATAGGCCGTTGCCTATGGGTTGAGTCGCTTTTAGAGCGGCTTCCAATACGGCTTTAGGCACTTCAAACGTGGGCAAGGTCTCAAAATTGCCGCTATCGGTTCGGCTGTCGTGATGACGGTATATCTGCCAGTGATTTTTAACCATATAATAACGGCATGCGTATAGGGCCCTGTTGTTAAAAATGCCAATTCGCCAGTCAAAATCAGTGTAAAGAAATTCCTGAGCCAAAAGAAGCGCTGATTTTTGAAATAACTCCTCAACTTTAAGATCAAGCTCATGCCGGTTATTTACCTTAACAATGCCTCGTGAAAATGATCCATCCGGGATTTTAATAACCACAGGAAAGCCCGCTTCGGTTTCCAGTCTATCCAGATGAAAGGCATTATCCTTGTGTAGCAGCCACGTTTTCGGGCTGGGTACGCGATGAATACGAAATAAGTCAGCGAGATACACTTTATTCGCGCAACGCAGCATGGAAGTCGGGTCATCAATAACAACCAAGCCTTCAGCCTCTGCTTTTTTTGAAAAGCGGTAGGTATGATGATCAATGCCGGTTGTTTCCCTGATAAACAAGCCATCAAATTCAGGTAATCGAGCATAATGCTGCTGGGATATTAATTCGACTTCAATTCCCAGTTCCAGGCCAATTTTAATAAATTTTTTAAGTGCTCCACGATTACTCGGCGGTAACTTTTCTTCCGGATTAATCAGCATGGCAAGATCGAAACGTGCCGCCTTGCGCGCACGGCCCTTACGCCAGACTTTCTTGCTGAATTTGTCCAGCGCTTCGGCAAAAACAGTTTGTTGAGGATCATCAAGAACACGATGCGAGATCGGCTTTAAGCCCTTTATTTCCCATTGCTTACTAAAGCTCAAAGTAATTTCCAGAACCGGACAGGAAAAACGCTCAAACAGGAGTCTTGCCAGCTCCTGAAAAGCCGGATCAGCGGTGTTGCCAAAATAACTCAACAGTGTTACTTCATCGTCCTTGTTATCACGACTTTTAAAAGCGCGCGCTAATGTTGGTGACAGGTCTTCAAGCTGTAGCTGGTAGAGTGCCTGTTTGCCCAGATCATTAATGACCTTGACTGAGGGAATAACATGATGACCTCGCGCTTCTGCCAGCAAGGAACAGTAATAACCATCGGAAAGATAACTGTAGCTGCTGCAAAGATTGATGACGCGGACACGTTGCTCGGATTCACTTTGTTCAGTTGCAAGATAGGTTTCAAAAGTGATGACCTGATCGCTAGGGTAATACGGGTTCCAGTCGGAAAGATTATCAACAACCAGAAGGGTGCTTGCCATAGAAAAATTAATCCTGTAATAAGTGAAGTATAATTTTGAAACCAGTCAGGTTTTAATACAAGGAGTTTCTATGTGCCAAGGAATAATATTTCAGATTTATACTGACTGGGGCTATTAACGTAAAACTTCAGGTAATTTCTTATGTCTTCTGATCTTCCTTTTACTGCTATTGATACAGGGCTATTCCCTGCAAACTATTCATCTGGCAGGCAGCGCTGGTTGGCTGAATTGGGCGGCGAAATGCTCTGTTTTTCCTATCCCTGTTCGGGTACCAGTCCTGAAGGCGAAGCGCTGTTTACCGATACCGTCTGGATCGGTCCGGAAGACGCCGCAAAGGTTATGGTTTTGCTCGGCGGTACGCATGGAATCGAAGGCTTTGCAGGCAGTGCGATAGAAATCGATGCGCTGCGCCTGATTGCTGGCGGACATATTGTCATACCAGCCAATACTGCAGTATTAATGGTGCATGCATTAACGCCATGGGGTTATGCCTGGCTGCGCCGCTGTGATGCCGATGGGGTTGATCTTAATCGCAATGTGGTCGATTTTTCCAGGCCATTGCCTGAAAATACCGGTTATGAATCACTTAAGCCTGCGCTGTTCTTAAGTGATACACAGCAACGAAAGCGTGCATTAGCAGAGTTTGAACAGTTGCACGGTCGTGAGGCGCTGGAAAAAGCGATTAGTGCCGGACAGTATTGCGACCCGACGGGCCCTTTCTATGGCGGCCATGCGCCGGCTCATGGCCGTCTTGTCGTCGAGGATATTATGCGTAAATATTCACTGCAACTACGGGATTTGGCAGTGATTGATTTACATACGGGACTGGGAACATTCGGATACGGTGAAATTATTTGTGATCATCAGCCAGATAGTCCGGCAACAAAAGTCGCGCGTCTCTGGTACGGCGATTCGGTGACCTTGCCTTTGCTGGGCACGTCCAGTTCGGTGCCTAAACTGGGCTTACTGGATTATGCCTGGTACGCCATCATGAATGAACGCAGTTGTTATATCACGCTTGAATTTGGCACTTACAGAACTGATCAATTGTTTGATGTATTACTGCGTGACCATCAACTCTGGGCGCAATCAGATAATAATTTGGCGCGCCTGGAGCATAGTCAGATGATGCGTCAACACTTTTGTCCGAATGATAAAGCCTGGAAGGAAATGGTATTGTTTCGCGCGAGACAAGTGATTACCCAGGCATTGCGAGGATTATCCACTTGACCGTTTTAATTCGTAACGCCCAACTAACCGACCTTGATGAGCTGGTAACGCTTGAGGCCTCTTGCTTTGAAACGGATAGATTAAGCCGGCGCAGTTTCAAACACTGGATAACAACAGAACACCGGGCTTTACTGGTTGCCGAAGTGGCAAAAGCAGTCGCAGGCTATATACTTATTATTTATCATCCGGGTACCCGGCTGGCCAGAATATATTCGATTGCTGTGTCTCCTCGGCAAAGAGGTTTAGGTTTAGCCAAACTACTGATATCCGCTGGTGAGCAAGCCGCTAATGAAAGCGGCAGACTATACCTTCGCCTTGAAGTGAGCGTGGATAATAGTCCTGCAATTAAACTTTATGAAGCTCTGGGGTATCAGAAATTCGGAATATACCGTGATTATTATCAGGATCACAAAGACGCATTACGATATCAAAAGCGTATCCGTCGTTATCGCGATACTCTACAGCACCGGTCAGTACACTGGTTAAGACAAACCACGCCTTTTACCTGTGGTCCAGCGGCGCTGATGATGGCTATGCACGGCATTAACCGGGCCTATCAACCATCACGGGAAGAAGAAATCAATCTTTGGCGTGAGGCAACCACTATTTTTATGACCTCTGGACACGGCGGTTGCCATCCGATTGGTTTGGCATTAGCTGCCAAGCGCCGGCAATTTTCTGTTGAAGTCTGGATAAGCCAAACCGGTACGTTGTTTATTGATGGCGTGCGTAATGAAGAAAAAAAGCAGATAGTTGAATTGGTGGATAATTGCTTTAAGCGCCAGGCAGCAGAGCAGGGTATTAAACTACATTTTGCCAATATTACCCAAAATGAGTTGATTGGTGCATTCAAAGCGGGAGCAATTCCACTGATACTTATTAGTACATTTTTATTGGATAGAAAAAAAGCGCCGCATTGGGTGGTCATGAGCGGCTTTGATGATGATTGTCTGTATATGCATGATCCTGATCCGGACGATGGACGGCAAAGTGAAATCGACTGCCAGTTTATTCCCATTGCCCGCGAGGATTTTGACCGGATGTCCTGTTTTGGTAAAAACAGATTGCGGACGGCAGTAATTATCTGGCCGGGACAATAAAACAGGGCTTCATGGCATTATTAAGGAACCATGGTTATTATCGAATATCAAACCTTAGCCACGACAATCGCGGTTAAAGACCCTCCTATAGAAAAAATCATTAAGTTTGTAAGCGCTTTGTCTTAACACCTTGATTTAATGCCATGAGCTGGTATTCTTAATTTTGCCTGATTACACAACAGGCCAACGATTTTTCTGTTTCGTAGATTGGAAGATGATATATCGGAGGTTCCGATCAAAATAATCAGTTGGCTGTAAAATTTTAGAAAATAACGAGTGTTTTTCTCTATAAGACAACAGGAGTTTGGCCATGCGATATTTAGTATTGCTAGTTCTCGGTATGACTGCGTTTTTTACCCACGCGCAGTCAGTCAACAAACCGCCTTCTGAAATAGCTATTTCAAATCCTCAATCGGATAGCACGGCAAACACATCCGGTGAAAATACTCTGCTGGGTTTGCCACTCGTACCCATCCCGTCACACAATCCGCAAACTCCCGCCAAAATTGAATTGGGCGATAAGCTTT
>NQJI01000017.1:24888-38397 GCA_002256705.1 Methylococcaceae bacterium NSM2-1 | reverse complement strand
GAAATGCCTAGTTAATCCAAAAGTACGGTAAGAAGCACGGTAGTAATTTAAATTGAATTTATTTGTGTATAATAAACAAATACTTATGTGTAGGAAATGGCGGAGAAGCAGGGATTCGAACCCTGGGAGGGGATCAACCCTCAACGGTTTTCAAGACCGCCGCTTTCGACCGCTCAGCCACCTCTCCACAAGCCGCATATGATAACTCACCAGTTCTAAAAATCAATTATTTTATTAGTTTTTTACTCATTCACGTATATTTCCCAGCTTAAATTTGAGTTGGGGAAAGCAATAGGGAGATGTGATTACACATTGGGGTGGTGAAGAATTCCTGATTATGTTACCCGACACAGACAGCAATGGCGCGTATTATGGCTAAAAAAATCCGTAAAGCGATTGCGAACAAACACTTCCATTTAGCTGGCGATAACTTTTAGCCTCCTCCAACATGAAATTGACAGCTCAATTGAAGACAGCCTCAAACAAGCCGATAGTACACTTTACGTAAGCAAAGAAGCGGGACGCAATCGCGTTATGGGATAAATCGACTGCCATCAGGGTTATAACTGCATCAAATACTGGGGTTTTAAGAGTCACCCCAGCCTTACTAATTAGCGTTTTTCAACTTTGCTATCAACAAAGCAGTTTAGACAGGAAAAGTAATCGGGCTAACTGTCGGCCTTAGCCGCAAAAGTATGAACCCATACCAGGCTGTCAGTATTCCAGGTCATCCCCGAATGCATTTTTAAAATGATGTCTTTATATATCTCAAGATTGGGATAGCCTTCTGCTTGTGCGTGTTCATCGGTCATATCGCCTAAACGCTGACGCGTTAAGTTTGTAACAACAAAAGTGATGCCTTCCAGATCAAAAGTTTCTCCAGGCAAGCCATATACACCATCACGTCGCTGCTGGGTTTTCATTCCGGCTTTTGCGGCGGCTACAAGTTTTGGATGAGTGACCAAACGGTCTATTGAACAGGTTTTTTCGGGGTAAGCTTCCATAGCGGGTTCCATCTGAATTTAAAAAAACAATTGTACACTAGCCGGAGAGAACTACTAAAGCCAATTGACAGTCTCCTGGACTGTGTCATTTATCGGATAATCCCGCTAACCAGACCTGAATCCTGTCGGCCGCCTGCCGTGTTAAATTTGCAAAACCGCTTACAGCGCCTGCCGCATCTGGCGTTATAGTACTTTGTTCAAGATAAAATTCCTGTGTATTTATTTTCTTATTAGGGTCGGAAGAATAAGCTTCCACAGAGAAACGCAACATTACATGAGCCCGATCGGGTGCATCAAATTGCTGTTCAAAATCATGCAGCCAGATGATTAAAGAGTAATTCCGGATCTTCCCGCTGGAAATCAGTAGTTGCTCAAATAATTCGGGCGGCGGCGCAATCCAGAGATCCAAAGCATAGAAACCCACACGATTTGGAGACGCATAAAGCAGCCGATAACGAATTCGATTATCCCAGAGCCATGTAGGCGCATCGACGGTAATCGTCGGCTTATTATTACGCTTGCTGTTATAAGTCGAAATTGAATCAGACAAGCCAAAATCATGCATTACAGGTTGTTTGGGTGAAATACCGCAACCAGTTCCGGACAATAGAGTGGAAAAAAATAGCAAACCGATTAATAAATACTTCACTTTGGCTCCTCATAGCCCGGTTCACCTGGCCCCGAATCGTGTTTATCGGGCCCCAGCAATAATGATTGTGGATTATTATCCAGCATCGTAGCAGTTCTTTTTACCTGTTGTGCTGTCGAGTGCAATTCGGTGAGCAATTTGTTGACTTTCGGTAACGTCTTTTGTATCAAAAGATCACCAACAGTATCCCCGGTATCGACAAGATTACCGGTTTTTATGCTGAGGTTTTGCACTTCCCTGGTTAACCCCTGTAAATCGTCAGTCAACGCATTGATACGAGCTAAAGTCTTTTGTGTATCAGTGGTTAATACAGGAATACCGGACAGCGCCTTATCAGCGCTCTTTTGCAAATCGGAAAGCTTGTCAGTCACGGTTTTCAGATTACCTAGAATATCGCCGATATTTTTTTCATTTTCATCATTTAACAACGAACTAAGTCGCACCATTAAATGATCAGCTTTATGCAAAATTTCTTCTCCTGAACGCATCAACTTGTCGGTCATCGATGGCACCAATGGAATTCGGGTCAAGGGATTATTCCCCGGCGGTAACACGGCGCGCATATTACCGGAGTCCTCCAATTGAATCTGGGTTAAGCCCGTCACACCCTTTAGTCGTAACGTTGCATAAACCCCCCTGGTAAACACGATATTTTTATCGACTTCAATCGGAACAAGAATAATACCGGAGTCATTCGGGTCGAATATTATTTTGATAACCTTCCCTACTGCAATGCCCCGGTAAAAAACTGTTGATTCAGGATTGAGACCGGAAACAGATTCCCGGGTTGAAACAACATAAACATTCCGTTCCCGTTCAAAATGCCCGATCCAATAAACAATTGCGGTCACCGCCGCCACAAAAATGATCAAAAAAAGACCTGTGATCAGTGCGTGCTTATCTCTACCCATGAGTAGCCTCTTGATATTGAAATACCCGCTGAGCGCGTTTATTGTAAAAAAATTTTTCAATAAAAGGATGCTTGCAGCCTAGGACCGAAGCCAGCGTGCCAAATGCAATCAATTGATTATCAGCAAGCACTGCCACCTTGGTACATAAATCTCTCAGAATATCCAAATCATGGGTAACCATAAACACCGTAAAATTAAGAGCCCGATGAAGTTCGGATAACAGGCTGACAAAATCCTCACTCGAAATAGGATCCAATCCGGATGTTGGCTCATCGAGCAATAAAAGGCCCGGCTCCAGAACCATCGTACGAGCCAGCGCTACTCGCTTAATCATTCCGCCTGACAGATCTGCCGGCTTTAACCAGGCATCATGGTCAGACAAACCTACCATTGACAGCTTCATAAACACTATCCGTTTTATCAATTCTTCATCATGAAAACCGATTTCCCGCAGTGGAAATGCGATATTATCAAAAACATTTAACACGCTGAATAAAGCTCCTTTCTGAAACAGTACACCGCAATTACTACGCAGTCGCTGCCCGTGTTCGGCTGTAATATTTTTCAAGGATTGCCCCATAACGAACACTTCGCCCTGAGTGGGTATTTGCAAACCAATAATTTCGCGTAGCAAGGTCGTCTTGCCACAACCTGATGGGCCGACCACTCCCAATATCTCGCCATGTTCCAGGCTAAGATTAATATCCTGATGAACAATTTTCTCGCCAAAGCTTGTGTAGACATGTTCAAATTGAATCGCATGAGGATTTGTCATGGCATACCTACACCCATAAACAAAATGGCAAACACCGCATCGTTCATAATCACCACGGTAATTGATGCGACCACGGAATTAGTCGTCTCATTGCCCAGACTTTCAGTATTCGGTTTGATTCTGAAACCAAAATGACAGGCAATCAGCGCAATCATCAGGCCGAATACTGCGCTCTTACCCAAGCCAATAAAAACATTAACGAGCGGCACCGCATCAGGCAATCTAAGGAAAAATTGCTGGTAGCTGATGTCCAATGTAGTTTGCGCCGAAAACATCCCGCCTATAAGCGCCGCAGCACTCGTCCATGCGCTTAAAAGAGGCAAGACTATCGTCAGCGCCGACACTTTTGGCAGAATCAGGCGCAAGGAATGGGAAATGCCCATCGCAGATAACGCATCCAGCTCCTCAGTGACTCGCATGATGCCGATTTGCGCAGTCATTGCTGAACCGGAACGGCCCGCAACAAGAATGGCCGCTAACAATGGCCCCAATTCACGAATAATGCTCAAACCCAGAATATCGATAATATAAATTTCCGCCCCGAAAGTCTTTAATTGCAATGCTGACAGTCATAAATCGTGATGGAAATCTCCGTCTTGGGAACATCACGCGGATGGCCCAGCAGATAGCCCAAATCCAGAGCCAGTTGACCTAACAGGATCATCAGATCCAACAGTTGGGCCCAAAAGGCCAAAAGCAATTGCTGAATATAGTTAAAAATTAAACTGAAGCGAGGAACTACAGGTTCAGCAACGGGTACACTCTGCGACTGCCAGCGATCAAATAAACGCTGGTGTTCCGGTTTTATCTGTAACTGTGCCGGCATTTGTTCACCCCAGGCTTGCCATATAATCAAAGCAGCCGCACTATCGAGCACATCAACCGAGCGCATGTCCCATTGCATAGTTTTATTAACAGCATTGAGGCTGATTTTCTGTTGCAGATCCGAGGCTTTCGCTAAACTTCGAAGGTTCCAGCTGCCTGTTAACCTGGCACACTGCTGCCCCTTGTCTTGCATAACGACTGCCAGTGTGGGCGGTAGATCCGGACTTGATTCAGTGTCAATCATGGGAGGGGGGTGAACTATTGTAAATACTGCTGTCCAGTTTATCGTATTATCGCCTGGTACTAAGTAGAAATTTTTAACTTAACAACCCGCTGAGATACACTTAAAAGGATAAAAGCCGGAATGCAGAACAGCGGACTTGGCGCGTCGCTAGCCAAAATCCACATGCAAGTGTGCCCAGAGATCCCGTTCCTGCGGCTTTCCCTGCGGGATTTTATTGTTTGATTGGTAGTGCCTTGGCAGGTGTTTGGGGAAGAAGAGTTAAAGATCAATAGAAAAATTTGCAGACAAAGGGCTAAATTATGCAACGGGATTTTTCACAGATAAAAGACCAGCATTTTGATGTGCTGATTTGCGGTGGCGGAATTTATGGTGCATGGACTGCCTACGATGCCGGGCTGCGCGGCTTGAAAGTGGCTGTTGTCGATCAGGGCGACTGGGCTTGTGCGACATCTTCCGCTTCCAGCAAGTTAATCCACGGTGGCTTACGTTATCTGGAATCGCTGGATTTTAAACTGGTTCATAAAACTCTTGCCGAACGTCAGATGCTGCTTAAAACGGCACCGCACCGGGTCTGGCCTCTACGATTCGGGGTTCCGGTTTATAAAGATAGCCGTCTTGGCTCCTTCCGGCTCAACATCGGTTTAAGCCTCTATGATTTTCTTGCAGGCAGTGTTCCCAAGGATCAACACTATCGCCGTTATACAGGTACTGACTTTGTGGAACGTTTCCCTTGTCTCGATAGCACCGGATTAAAAGCAGGTTACACGTATTTCGACGCGCAGACTGACGATGCACGATTTGTACTCGAATTGATAGACGGTGCCCAGGCTATCGGAACTGTTTGTCTTAATTATTGCAAAGTCACCAATTTTATAGAAAACAATGGTCAGCTATGTGGTGCGGAAATAAAGGATCAGGTTACTGGCGAAACAGCAAAAGTTTACGCTGCCCAGCTTGTTAATACCACGGGCCAGTGGTCGGCAGGTCTACAAAATAAGCACCCCTCCGCTAGACTATCGAAAGGCATTCATTTAATTCTACCCAAAATACTTGAAACTGAAGCCTTGCTGCTAACCGCAAAAACTGACGGACGCGTTTTTTTTATCATCCCCTGGTACGGACTCACCCTGTTAGGCACGACTGATAGAGATTATGACGGGGATATTGATCATCTGACGATTGAAGCTGAAGAGGTTAATTACCTGTTAAGTGAAGCTAATCGTATACTCAAGACCGTAAAGTGGACTGAGCAGGATATTATCGGATGCTACGCCGGTTTACGCGTGTTAAAGCCAAGCGTTAATATATCGCCTTCCCGCATCAGCCGTGACTGGGAATTAATAACTTCACAAAACGGGCTGCTGTCCTCAATCGGTGGCAAATTGACCTCCGCCAGAGAAGATGCGGCCAGTATTGTTGATACATTATGCAAAAATTTAGGTGTTAATGAATCCTGTAAAACCTGCGGCAAGTCTTTTCCCTGGTTGCCTGCAGGGGATTATCAACAATGGGCGGATACCACGCTAAAGAAAGCGGTGGCTCTGGGGATAGATACAGAAAGCGCACACTGGCTGTTGCGCCGCCATGGCAATAGGGTGTCAGGTGTTTTCGAACTGATTAAACAAGATACTGAATTGGCCGAACGAATACCTTTGTTGATATTATCGAAGATGACACGTGCAGAATTGCAGCGCCTCGCCGGAATTGCTGCCAAGACCCTTGATTGGGATGACGAAAAGATGAACAAGGAACGCGAACTCTGTTCGGGTGCGATTAAAAGTGCAGATTTATCTACTTCAAACTAAATAGAAGCACTTTTTTAAAGAAACATCTTGTTTCAATACCCCGTGTGGGGCGACTTTTGCCGCCCAGCGAGGTGAGTAGGCGACTAAAGTCGCCCCCACATTATTACAGATACTTATATTATGTCGCTTGACTGTAATCTGTACGGGCAAAAGATATTTTGCCCGTACTTTTCGTAACCAATTCAAGCCGTATTTTAAATCACACACGCTATAGGCAGAAATGGCTAATCTGGTCAAATAGTGTTAAATAACTCTCATCCGTGCCCGTTCAAAAACGGATTAACATCGGGCGTATTTACCGGCTTAAAGTTTTCCCGTTTTGGTTCGCTTAAATACTTTTCGCGCAAACTGTAATAAAGTTCCAGGCGATCCCAATGCGGTTCAGGCAATACCTGCTGCTCGTCAGATAAAAACGGCGAAGGCAAAAAAACTGTTGTCAATTGGTCGCCAAAACCGTTCCACAGACGCAAGCCCCAACTGCGTCCGCCGCCGCATTTGCCGCCGCGCATTTCGAAAAAGGCACATTTGGCAACGGGGCGATTCTTTCTCAGTTCCTCAGATGGACAATTCTTGTGCGGTCCGAGGCAAAGATGAAAATGCCAGTGACCCAGGTCAACGGTCAGGTAGCCATCGAGATAAGAAAGCTTCGGCTCTGCTGCAAAACGTATTTCAAAAACTGCGCCTTCAACACAAGGGCCAACGACAATCTTGTTCCAGTTTTTCGAGAACAAATCTTGCGCTAGCCCTTTCATCTTCTCTTCGGTAGGTTCAAAGTACGTATATTCAGTGTTTGTGCCGTCCAGGTTTTCAACCGTCTCACGATTGATAACGGTTGAGTCAATTGTTGCTGTTGTCATTTGTCTATCCATTGGCGGCATCGGGCTTTTGTTGAGTCTCATCTTGATAACCGTAAGGGCAATGACGGCAATCTGAATGACAACAATAGCCGCGTTTCAAGTGGTATTCGGCGGTATAAACTACCCAGCCGTCTTCACAATAAAAATCAATTCCTTCTGTCAAGTTCTTCATACTTTGGCCGCATGTCCGGCAGTGCATTGAATAGTTTGACGATTGACCAACCTGCAACAACATAACCCAAGGTATAACCAACATAAGGCAGGTAATATTGAGCTATCCGTAAACCATATTGCACCCACCCAAAACCATCATAACGTCCTGATAATAAATAAAAACTGCCGTTTGAAATGGCAAATGCAGCCGATGCCGCAAGTATCAGGAGACCAAACTGCATAGTCAGTTCAGTAATTTTCATTGATTTGAATTTTGAACAGTAGCGACCGGCAAACCACATCACGGCATAGGTAGGAATCAGGAAAACATACGCAGGTGAAACGCACCAGCTACTGGTGCCGTTTTTTATGGCAATGTAATCAATCAACGCGGCCAATGCTAGCAAGAAGCCCAAAAACGCTTTTTTACGGTAAAAACCGGCAAAGAAAAAAACGGCCAGGGAGGCATCGGGAAGATGCAATACATCGCCAAAGTGATGAAAGCGGGTCAACACCATCAACGTAATCAGGGGAATGGGTAAATACTCAGCTTGCAACCATTGTTTTATGTTCATTTTGTTATCTCCAGAAATATTCGGTTAATGAGATGGACTATTCAGGACGGTGTTTGCAATATCCGTCCGACTTGGAAGTTAATGTGTTATTCAGTTGTTATAATGAATTGAAACAAAAAAGTTTCTACCTGCACTATTAAAAGTATCAACTGTTTGATAATTTTTATCCAGCAGATTGTTCAGCTTGGCGCTCAGCATCCAGTTTTTGTTGAAATGATAGGCTGATCTTAAATCAACGGTTACATAACCTGCAACTTTGATTGTATTTTGTGTATTATCAAAACGATCACCTTGCGCCAGTACATTGGCGCCCAAATCAACAGCCCCGAATGATCTGGATAAATCAAACGCCAGGGTTTTCTCGGCGCGGCGCGGCAATCGCGCATTAGTCTCCCGGTTTTTAGGGCTTAACAGGTTCATGCTCAGTTTGCCATTCCAGCCCATCAACTGAGTGCCGATTTCAGTTTCAATACCGTCAATTTGCGCCTTGCCGATGTTTTCTGCACTAAAATTGAAAGTTACCGGATCCATGACCGACGTGATCAAATTGTCGATATCGGTATGATAAGCACGTATTTCCCATTGACCCCAGTCATGGTTACCGGCAAGCCCGGTTTCAAACGACGTTGATTCTTCGGGTTGCAGATTGGGGTTGCCAAAATCCGGGAAATAAAGGTCATTGAACGATGGCGCCTTGAATGCGTTGCCAAAGTTTGCCAACAAGCTGATGCCGTAATTCCAGTTATATCGCCAGCCGAAATTGCCAGTCACATAGTCGCCGAAGGCTTCATTTTCATCCCAGCGTAATGAGGCATTAACAAAATGGTCATCCCATAGCTGGCTATGTAATTCGGTGAATACGCCGACATCATAACGGGAGTTTTCAGTATATTTTTCCGTGCTATCTACTTCATCCAGGCGGTAGTCAGCGCCTGCAATCAGTAGATGGTTGTCGGATAAGGTAAACTGATTCAGCCAACTGGCATTCCAGCGGGTACTATTGAATTTGCTGGCGAAAGAATCATCCGGAGCAAACTGGTCGTTATCATCCCGGCTTTGTCCAAAACGCAGTGTTGAGCGCCAGTTTTCCACTATGTCCATACTGCCTGTAGCGCCGACGACCTGCTCTACAAATTCCGTTTTATTTTGGAAGTTACCGTCATAGTCGGTATGTCCCTGAGTCCGCATAAAAAAGGCTTCCACTTCGGCGTTGTTGTCAAACCGGTGACCTAGCCGGGCATTTACTGCCGCGTTATCGTAACCATCGTTGTCTGGCTGATCAACACCGAAGGGCCCCGAGGTTGGTTGCCGGGCATTAAAACCATTGTATACCAGCTGTTTTTCCATTTGCCGCTGACAGTACCGGCGACTCGGTAGGTATCATAAGAGCCGCCGCCGGCTTCCAGCGTGACGCTGGGTTTTTCCATGGTATTGCCTTTACGGGTAAAAATCTGGATAACCCCGCCTATCGCTTCCGAACCGTATAGACTCGATTGAGGACCTTTAATAATTTCCACACGCTCTATTTGATCGATAGGAATGAATTCAAAAGGTGTCATACCCAAGGTAACGGAGCCGACTTTAATGCCATCAATCAGTACCAGCACATGATCGGAATTCGTTCCGCGCATGAATACACTGGTGGTTTTTCCGTAACCGCCAGCTTGTGTCATGTCGATTCCGCTCGTGCCTTTTAACAGCTCAGGTAAAGTTTGAACCTGAAGGCGTTCAATATCCTTGCGCGTATAGACAGTGGCCGCAGCCGCCAGCTGATTTTTGGCAAGTTCTGATCTTGTCGCCGTAACGACCATGTTGGGTAATTCCAACGAATTGTCTGTGGGATTTTCCTGTGCTTGTGACTGGGTATTAATACCCGCAAGCAACAATGAGCTGGCTATAAATTTTTGCATGATTGTCCTCTGCGCCGCCCGCGCATAGCGATTAAATAATTACGACGGAGGACAACAGAAGACGAAAGACACGAAGGCGCACAATCACTTACGCAAAACAGCCCTCCGCTGTAGCGAATTATACTTTCGGGCCGGTCTCCGGGCTTATAAGTGGCGTGAACCTGAATCATCACCTTCCCATGCTCAATAACACAGTGGCGTACTGATGATCCTTTACTTATATACCGTTGCGGGGGCAGCGTCGGATTTGGCATAGACCTTACCGACTTCCCGTTTAACCATTAGATTTGACTATCTTCTGGAACCTGAAAGCAGGTCGCAATTATAGGGGGTTATCTTTATAAAGCAAGTAAAGACGCGAATTATCACGTCTCTACGGGTGGTTGATTATCGCTGACAATCGCTACAAAAAACTGTTGAGCGGTTAGCTAGCCTGATTTCTTTCAAGGGTTGTTGACAGTGAACACAAAGCAAACCCGTACGGCCGTAAACCTTGAGTTGTTGCTTGAAATAACCGGGCTTTCCGGCTTCATTGACAAAGTCCCGCAACGTTGTGCCGCCTTGCTGAATGGCATGTTGTAAAATTACCCGAATACAATCAGCCAGTTTCTGATAACGGGCTAAAGAAATTTTCCCCGCTTGACGCGATGGCAATATGCCTGCCATAAACAAAGCTTCATTTGCATAGATATTGCCAACCCCAACAACGATGTGGCTGTCCATAATGAAGGATTTTACCGGCACTTTCCGGTTTCTGGATAGCGAATAAAGCAGTTCGCCGTTAAAATCAGTTAATAAGGGTTCAGGACCTAAATCCTTGATGAGCTGATGTTCTGCTACGGGTGCGGAAGTCCATAAAACCGCACCAAACCGGCGTGGATCGTTAAAACGCAGCACTGTGCCGTCGTTAAAAATAAAATCAATATGGTCGTGTTTACCCGCCCCCTGCCCTGTCATAATAATCCTTAAACTGCCTGACATGCCTAAATGCAACAACATTGTTCCCGCATTGGTAGCGAAAAGCAGATACTTTGCCCTTCTGGAGACGGACTGGATAGTGAGCCCGGTTAAAATCTGATTGAGTGATTCAGGCACAGGCCAGCGCAGTTGAGGCTGGCGGATAATAACCTGTTTGACAGTTTGCCCTTCAATATGCGGCGCGATGCCGCGGCAGGTTGTTTCAACTTCGGGTAATTCAGGCATGGTGATTGGAGCCTTGGTTTTGTTTTTGTAGTGTAAAGTTTAACATGGTTGAGACTGCCAATCAGAGCTCGGTCAGGTAGAGGATGCCAGGCTTTTTTACCTAACAACACAGCAGATGAAGCAGTGGTTAGAACCGCATTGCTTATTCCCGGGATGGAGGCAGTTTTGGACTCGGTGGCATTGTACGTTTGAAATAGTTATTCCAGACATTGTCTTGTATGGCCGATATAACATATATTGAGATGAAACAGTGTTATGCGCTGTTTTTGGATTTGAATAACTATTTGAAAGCATGTTTAACTTCACAAATCATAATAAAAAAAGAGCTTCATCATGAATGATTCCAACCTGTCAGCAAGCGACAGAATTTTTCTCCATAGATCGCTTGAGGCAACTATCCGGATAGGTCTGTTAATAATCATTACAGTCTGGTGTTTCAAGATCGTCGAGCCGTTTATAACTCCGATAATCTGGGGGGGCATTATTGCCATTGCAGCTCATCCTCTTTACAGCCGGCTGCGGACAGCTCTTGGTGAAAGGCACAAACTTGCGGCTACGGTGTTTACTTTTGTCTTCCTGATCATACTGATCGTTCCAACTGTGTTACTTACTGAAACGCTGATCGATGGACTAAAAATGCTGGCAGAGAAAATAAAAGATGGCTCTCTGTCAATTCCGCCGCCGCCTGAGAATCTTCATAACTTGATGATTATCGGTGAACCGCTAGCCAAGTTTTGGCTGCTCGCCTCGGAAAATATCCACAGCGCTTTGCAGCAGTTGACACCTGTACTCAAAGTCATCGGTAGCTGGTTATTGTCAGCGGCTACCGGTGCAGGAATCGCGATTTTGCATTTTGTGATTGCCATCATTATTGCTGGAATCTTGCTGGCTAATTCCAGCAGCAGCAATCGTACTGCACGTTCTATTACTCGTCGACTTGCTGATGAAAAAGGCGCTGATTACGCCGACCTTGCAGAAGCAACGATACGCAGTGTGGCGAATGGTATTTTAGGCGTAGCGTTAATTCAAAGCCTTCTTGCTGGTCTCGGTTTTATGGTAGCAGGGGTACCGGCAGCTGGTCTTTGGGCCCTGCTTTGCCTGATTTTGTCCATAGCCCAGATAGGTATCGCCCCGATCCTGATTCCTGTAATAATCTACCTGTTTTATACAGCTGACACGTTTACTGCTATGGCATTCCTGATCTGGAGTATTCCTCTCAGTTTAATAGACAATATTCTTAAACCTATCCTGCTGGGCCGTGGCGTCAAGACACCTATGGCTATTATTTTCATCGGTGCGATTGGCGGACTTCTCAGTTCGGGTGTTATCGGTCTTTTCATTGGCGCGGTGATTTTATCGCTTGGCTATGAACTGTTTTTTTTATGGCTCAATACCGATTCTTCGTCGGAATAGTCGCGCCGGGTAAGTCATAAAATCATTGCCAACCAGCCTGTCTCCCCCTTCAAATTAGAGACTTAACAAGCCCTTTCACGATAATCGGTTACAAAATCTATTGATTTCCGCTTCACGCAAGGTTTTTCGACCGACCCTATAAACCATTACTATCAGTACTTATTCGATCAGGTGGTTACTGCGCCAAATCAGGAAGAGCCTCCTTTTTTCACATTCCCTTATAAGCCGCCAGTTTTTGCTATCGTACAGGTATTTCTAATGCTTGTTGCCATATTTCGTGCCAAAATATAACTTATCCTAAGTGTTAATTCGAGAACCTATGAAAATTGCTATTTTATCCCGCAACTCTAAACTATATTCAACCGCTCGCTTGGTTGAGGCCGCACAGGCACGCGGACATGAGGTACGGGTTTTGGATGTATTGCGTTGCTATATGAATATTACTTCGCATAATCCATCCATCCATTATCGGGGGGAAGACTTGACCGGATTTGATGCCGTTATTCCTCGAATTGGTGCCTCAGTGACATTTTACGGTACTGCAGTATTAAGGCAATTTGAAATGATGAATGTCTTTCCACTCAATGAATCAGTGGCCATATCACGTTCAAGGGATAAATTACGGTCAATTCAGTTATTGGCCAGAAAGGGCATTGGTTTGCCAGTGACTGGTT
The DNA here is from genome assembly GCA_002256705.1 of Methylococcaceae bacterium NSM2-1. Lineage (GTDB taxonomy): Bacteria > Pseudomonadota > Gammaproteobacteria > Methylococcales > Methylomonadaceae > Methylobacter_C. The sequence continues at coordinate 25,399 of NQJI01000017.1, read as the reverse complement.
TTGCCAATAACCCGGATGATATTGAAGATTTAATTTCTCAAGTCGGTGGCGCGCCATTGGTGATTAAACTATTGCAAGGCACTCAAGGAATCGGTGTGGTACTGGCAGAAACCCATAATGCCGCAGAAAGTGTTATTCAGGCTTTTATGGGACTCAATGCCAACATTATGGTGCAGGAATTCATTAAGGAAGCGGGGGGCAGTGATATCCGGTGCTTTGTTGTCGGTGATAAAGTGGTTGCGGCGATGAAGCGACAGGCCTCGGAAGGCGAATTCCGTTCAAATCTGCATCGCGGTGGCTCAGCGACCCTGATACGCCTGACCCCTGAAGAACGCTCAACCGCAGTGCGCGCAGCAAGAATAATGGGGCTGAATGTCTGCGGTGTTGATATGCTGCGTTCCAATCATGGGCCGGTTATAATGGAAGTTAATTCATCCCCTGGCTTAAAAGGCATTGAAACAGCCAGTGGAAAGGACATCGCCGATATGATCATTCAGTTTATTGAAAAACG
>NQJI01000017.1:10562-24825 GCA_002256705.1 Methylococcaceae bacterium NSM2-1 | reverse complement strand
AACGACAAAAGATAAATCGCCTACCCGCACCCGCACCCGTGGTAAAGGCTGATTCAGAAAGTTGCGCGCATCGCCCTTGCCAACTTTCCATCGTTGTTCAGGTTGGTCAACAAAGCCATCTCACTCTGCAAGTCACCCAATTTAAGTAACCTCCAAGGAATCAGTCATGATAGAACAATACCGCAAACATGTTGAAGAACGCGCCGCCGAAGGCGTTGTGCCCAAGCCGCTTGATGCAGAACAAACGGCTGCGTTGGTTGAATTGATTAAACAACCACCTGAGGGCGAAGAAGAATTTATTTTGAACCTGTTGGTTAATCGGGTTCCTGCGGGTGTTGATGAAGCTGCATATATTAAAGCTGGATTTCTGACGGCCATTGCAAAAGGCGAGGTCAGTTCGCCTATTTTAACGCCTGAGGATGCGACAGAATTATTGGGCACCATGTTAGGCGGTTATAACATTGCGCCCTTGATAGGCTTGCTGGACAACTTTGCCCTGGCGCCGATTGCGGTTAAGGGATTGTCCCATACCTTACTGATCTTTGATGCGTTTCATGATATCCAGGAAAAAGCCGACGCCGGCAATAAGTTTGCGAGGCAAATTATTCAATCCTGGGCGGATGCGGAATGGTTTACCAGCAAACCGCCCGTGCCTGAAAAAATGACGGTTACCGTTTTTAAAGTGACGGGTGAAACCAATACCGACGATTTGTCACCTGCGCCTGATGCATGGTCCAGACCTGATATTCCACTCCATGCCAAAGCCATGTTAAAAATGCCGCGTGAAGGCATTACTAACGCTGAACAGCAAATTGAAGCGCTGCAACAAAAGGGTTTCCCAGTTGCTTATGTGGGCGATGTGGTGGGAACAGGGTCGTCTCGCAAATCAGCGACCAATTCCGTGTTATGGTACATAGGTAATGATATTCCGTTTATTCCCAATAAGCGCGATGGCGGTGTCTGCATAGGCTCTAAAATAGCTCCCATTTTCTTTAACACAATGGAAGATTCAGGCGCGCTTCCATTTGAATGCGATGTTACCAACATGGCTATGGGCGATGTCATCGATATTTATGTCTATGAAGGCGTCATTAAACGTCACGATAACGATGAAGTTATCTGCACATTCGCCTTAAAAACCGATGTTATTCTCGATGAAGTCCGTGCCGGGGGACGTATTCCGTTAATCATCGGGAGGGGTCTGACCGACCGCGCCCGGAAAGCCTTAAGGTTAGACGCTTCTACTGTGTTCCGCCGACCCATAGATGAGAAAGACAGTGTCAAGGGCTTTACCCTAGCCCAGAAAATAGTTGGCAAAGCATGTGGCGTAACGGGTGTTCGTCCAAACACTTACTGTGAACCCCACATGACCACTGTTGGGTCGCAGGATACCACAGGCCCCATGACCCGTGACGAATTGAAGGATTTGGCTTGTTTAGGTTTTTCAGCGGATCTGGTGATGCAGTCCTTCTGTCATACGGCGGCTTATCCAAAACCGATAGATGTCATCATGCAGCATACCCTACCCGATTTTATAATGAATCGAGGCGGTGTGTCATTGCGTCCTGGCGACGGCATTATTCATTCCTGGTTAAACCGCATGTTATTGCCTGATACAGTCGGCACAGGCGGGGATTCGCATACCCGATTCCCTATAGGTATATCCTTTCCAGCCGGATCTGGTTTGGTTGCTTTTGCAGCGGCTACGGGTGTGATGCCGCTGGACATGCCGGAATCGGTACTGGTTCGTTTTAAAGGTGAAATGCAACCGGGCATTACCCTACGCGATCTGGTCAATGCAATTCCTTATGTGGCGATACAGCGCGGCTTGCTGACGGTTGAAAAACAGGGCAAGAAGAATGTGTTTTCAGGACGAATTCTGGAAATCGAAGGCTTGCCTGATTTAAAAGTGGAGCAGGCTTTTGAATTGTCCGATGCATCGGCTGAGCGTTCTGCCGGTGGTTGCACTGTGCGTTTGAATGAAGCGCCGATCCGCGAATATTTGAATTCAAATATCACGTTGCTGAAGTGGATGATTGCCGAAGGCTATGGCGATGTACGAACACTAGAACGTCGCATCAAGAGTATGGAAGAATGGCTTGCTAATCCGGTATTACTTGAACCTGATGCTGATGCTGAATACTTTGAAATCATCGAAATTGATATGAGTGAAATCAGGGAACCGTTGCTAGCGTGTCCAAATGACCCCGATGATATAAAAACTCTCTCCGCTGTCGCTGGAACTAAAATTGACGAAGTTTTTTTAGGTTCGTGTATGACGAATATCGGTCATTTTCGCGCCGCAGGCAAGTTACTTGAGAAACAGAAGGGTGAACTGCCAACCCGTTTGTGGGTTGCTCCACCCACCAAAATGGATCAATCCCAATTAACCGAAGAAGGTTATTACAGCACGTTTGGTAAAGCCGGTGCCAGAATGGAAATGCCAGGTTGCTCATTATGTATGGGTAATCAGGCGCGCGTGGCGGAAAATTCCACCGTGGTTTCTACCTCAACACGAAATTTCCCTAACCGTCTGGGGAACGGTGCCAATGTATATCTTTCATCCGCCGAACTGGCAGCAGTGTGTTCAATTTTGGGTAAAATTCCAACGGTTGATGAATATATGCATTACGCCGAACAGATCAGCGAAACAGCTGAAGATACTTATCGTTATCTGAATTTTAATCGGATGGCTAACTATCAGCAAAAAGCTAAGAACGTAGCATAGGCTTGACCGCCCAAGGTAACTCGCAAAACAACCTCCCTCTGCAATTGCCACTGATTCACAGATTATTTAGAAGATCAATCTGTGAATCTGTGGCTGTTTAGTTGTTGATTTTAATCCTGACTATCCTGTTCGGATTTTATTTTTTTAAAAGGCTTTGACACTAGTATTTATGCCCCAAAAACCCCCCTCATTTAAAATGTCTTTGTCGTTCAAAAACCGGACAATGGCCTATTTTTACAGTCAGATTGAGCAACAACAACGGATTTTGCAATGTATCCGGTCAGTTTTACCTGAAACATTGGCAAAACAGGTTCGGCATTGCCTTATAAGGGACAAAAAATTGCTGGTTTATACGGATTCAGCTGCATGGGCATCACAACTACGCTTTTATAACAGCACAATGCTTGCCGCCATTGCACCGTTAACAAGAGCGCCGGTTGAGGTGATGCAAATTAAGATTATGGCTGGCCAAACAGGGCTTATTCTGGGTCCTAAACGGAAAGCAAAAATACCTTCTACAGAGAAAATAGAGGTTATCCGAAACCACAGCCTGACTGTTTCGGATAATCAACTGAGGTTGGCGCTGTTAAGATTAAGCACAACACTGGAAAGGTTGTCCAGTAAGACGTGAAATCAATATTATTCAGCGGGTCTGAGAGTTTGCGCGGAACGCATAAAAGAAATTGGCGCCTCGTCTTCATCGGTAAAAGTTACCATTTCCCAGGCTTCTTTATCATCCAATAAAGTACGGAGTAATTTATTATTCAAGCCGTGTCCTGATTTATAGCCGGTAAATTCACCAATCAGGCTATGTCCCAATAAATATAAGTCGCCAATCGCATCAAGAATTTTATGTTTAACAAATTCATCCGCACAGCGCAGCCCGTCTTCATTGAGAATTTTATCATCATCAACCACAATAGCATTATCCAGACTTCCCCCCAGAGCAAGATTGTTTTCTCTCAGCATTTCGATATCTTTCATGAAACCGAAGGTTCTGGCTCGACTCACTTCCTTCACAAATGTCGTTGAAGAAAAGTCCATTGTGGCTGTTTTTACGTTTTCTTCAAAAGCCGGGTGTTCAAAATCAATCGTAAAAGTAACCTTAAATCCATCAAATGGATCAAATGCGGCCCATTTATCTCCTTCTTCAACCCGGATACTGCGTTTTATCCGAATATACTGTTTTGGACAGTCTTGTTCCTCGACTCCGGCGGATTGAAGCAAAAACACAAATGGCCCGGCACTGCCGTCCATTATCGGAACTTCTGCCGCACTGACATCAATAATAGCATTGTCTATCCCTAATCCCGCAAAAGCCGATAGCAAATGTTCTATAGTTGAGATTTTCACATCGCCTGCAACCAAGGTGGTTGACAGTACCGTTTCGCCAACATTTTCCGGTGTTGCCTGAATGGTAACGGGTTCGTCCAAATCCACCCGGCGAAACCTGATCCCCGTATTGGGTTCGGCCGGGCGTAAAGTTAAATACACTTTATCACCTGTATGCAGCCCTACGCCGGTGGCTCTTATGGTGTTTTTTAAAGTTCGCTGTTTGATCATATAATAAATAACGCCGAATAAAGGGGCAAAAGATAGTCAATTCTACCACAATTTGCCCCCAAAAAAGATATTGAATCACTTTTAAAAGCAAAGCAGTAAGGTTCATCTGTGCTGGTAGTTAGATTTACCTCCTTACTCATCAATTAAGGGAAATTTGATATGGCTAAACTACACTGATTAGTGCTAGTCTGGCCCAATCATCCTTTAGTCATTGCGGACATGTTAAAAACAATTTTTCAACGGGCAGCCCCGGAACAATTTTCTGATTTATCGGGGTTGCTGGAAAAGCAATATAACCATCAGGTAGCGCAAAGTCACATTCAACACGATAGCGCGCAATTTATTGCTTTACTGCACTTACAAAAACTCCTGGATCAGATAGTGGCTTCGGTCGACTATGATCGAAAATCAGTCGCATATAAACTACTTTCATCGCCTCCAGAAAAATGTCAAAGTCTGTATATATTTGGTGATGTTGGTAGAGGCAAATCGATGTTGATGGCACTATTTTATGAAGCTTGTCCTGTTGAGAAAAAACGACGAGTGCATTTTAATATGTTCATGCTGGAGGTTCATGCCTTTATCCACGATTGGCGGCGACAAAATAAAACGGATGCAATTTCTGCCCTGGCAAAAAAAATCAGAGCATCAGTTTTTCTTCTTTGCCTTGATGAGTTTCATGTCACTGACATAGCGGATGCCATGATTCTGGAAAGACTCTTCGCTAAATTCTTTGAGCTGGGGATTACTGTCGTTATGACGTCTAACCGTCATCCTGATGATTTATATCTGGGCGGTTTACAACGAGAACAATTCCTGATCTTTACCAGGCTCTTGAAGAGAAAATCAAAAGTTATAGAGCTTGTTGCAAAAGAAGATTATCGGCTCATGCACCTGCATGCATTAGAAGCTACCTATTATTTCCCGCTGGATGCGCATGCGGATGAGTTTGTGCACCAAAGTTATAACGAGTTTACTAATTTTGCACCTAAACAAGCAGGCGTTTTACAGGTACTGGGAAGAAAGGTTATTTTATCTGTCGTACACGGAGACATTGCCCTCACCTCCTTTGATGAGCTTTGCGTGCAATCCTTGGGTTCGGCGGATTATATAGAAATTGCCCGTGAATTCAGTACCTTGATTTTGGCTGGAATTCCCAGATTAACCCCAGAAAAACGCAACGAGGCCAAGCGATTTATGACTTTGATTGACGCGCTTTATGAGCATAAAGTAAAACTCATTTGTACAGCCGAAGTACCGGCTAAAGATCTTTATACCGAGGGTGATGGTGCGTTTGAATTCAGACGCACGGTGTCAAGATTAATTGAAATGCAATCAGAGGCTTATTTACAGAGTACGCACATCGGGCACATGTAACAAATTTTCGTCTGATTGCTCCAGGAACGGTAACCAAGGCAACTCTCAACAAATAAACTGCCACAGATTCACAAATTAACTTATTTGTTATCTGATGTTACGCACTATCCACGAAAAGCACGAACAAGCTTTATAGGACAATCAGTTCGACAGTTGTTTTCGAATAGCAACCGAAGTTGTCTAGCCCGCGTTTTTATAATTCCTTTCCCCGGCACTTGATAGACTGCCTCAAAAAATTGCAACCCGTTTCTCGATACGCATCAAACACAGCACATTTCATCTGATAACATTCTTCTTTATGACAACTACCTCATCCATTTCTTTTCGTGCCTTTCGTGGACCGTTTTTTATTGGATATACGTAACATCAATTATTATCTGTGAATCTGTGGCAACTGTAACAAGTGGTATTTTTTGCGAGCTACCTAATAAACTGGATAACTCTATTTGTACAGTTTATCTAGTTAGCGATAATTATCAGTCACGATTCAATTGATTGAGCTCTGATACTTGACAGTAAAGTCATTTAAATGGGATAGAACTACCGGCAGATTCTCCACTTTCTCGGGATAAAAAGCATTGACGCCGACGCGGGATAAATAAAAAACCTGATCCGGCATATAGTGACCAGTTGCTCGAAGTTCCCCTTGAAAGTTATAACGGCCTCTAAGCAGCCAGGCATGAGAAAATAAACGGCCATCAGCAAAATCCGGGAAGTCCAGCTCGATGAGTTGAATATCTTTCAAATCACCGGCAATGTCATCAATAGAATCGGCAGGCCCTATTCTAACGCCCAGTTTCCCTGGATGAGCTAGCAGTTGTTGCTTGTCTTGTTTCCATCTGACCAATGATACACTGATATTTCCGTCTTTAAATTCGGTATCATCGGCAACGTAACTCCAGTTGTCATCAATAATATGTTTGTCTTTAATTATCTGCATAAACTTGCTCCTTGAATGGGCTGATGCCAACTCGGTTTACCATGTCCAGGAATGATTCATCATCCAGGCGATTTTTGATGTAAACATCAAGAATGGTGGTGACAGCTTTGGTTACCTGATCTTTGGCAACCGCAGGCCCCAGTCGTTCTCCTATTGCCGCATCATTTTCCGAGGAGCCACCCAAGGTTAATTGATACCATTCAGCACCCTTTTTATCAACGCCAAGTATACCAATGTGTCCGACACTTTGGTGTGCGCAACCATTCATACAACCGGACATGTTGATTTTTAAATCACCAATGTCATGAATATAGTCCATATCATCAAGCGCTTCATTGATTTCCTTGGCAACACCAATAGAGCCGGCATTGGCGAGGGAGCAAAAATCAAGTCCCGGACAGCAAATTATATCTGTCACTGTGCCGATATTAGGCGTAGCCAGTTTTAGTGCATCCAGTTGTTGCCATAGCTTGAATAGATCAGCCTGTTTTACGTCAGCCAGAATCAGATTCTGTCTATGAGTGCTTCTAATTTCTCCGAAACTGTATTTATCGGCAAGGTCCGCAACCGCATCAAGTTGCACATCGCTCATATCCCCAGGGGGGGAATCGGGTGCCTTCAATGACAGGAAGGCAGCGCGATAGCCCGGTATTTTATGATCTGCCGTGTTATATTTAACCCACGTTGCAAAGGCCTGGTTTTCCAGTTGCTGTTGTGCAAGGCTTGTGTCCTGGGCTGCATCTGATTCGTAGGCAGGAGGAACAAACTGGGCTTTCATGGCGTTAATACGCTCATTACTCAACTCGTTGCCGTCCCTAATAAGTAGCCATTCCCGCTCAACCAATTCCGAGAATTTATCCATTCCGGACTCCTTGACCAGAATTTTGATGCGTGCCTTGTATTTGTTATCACGGCGGCCAAATAGATTATAAATACGCAATATGGCTTCCAGATAAGACAGCAGGTGCTTTTTTTCCAGATACGGCTTAATCACTTGCCCTATTACCGGTGTGCGACCCAAGCCACCGCCAACCAATACTTTGAAACCCACCTCTCCCATATCGTTTTTAACCAGATGCAAGCCTATATCGTGAAATTGAGTAGCCGCACGATCAAGCAAAGCCCCGCTGACGGCTATTTTGAATTTGCGTGGCAAGTAGTCGAATTCAGGATGCAGAGTTGTCCATTGACGTATAATTTCGCAATAAGGCCGAGGGTCTTCAATCTCATCAACACAGACACCCGCCAAGTGATCCGATGTGGTGTTTCTCATGCAGTTGCCGCTGGTTTGGATGGCGTGCATTTGCACACTGGCTAATTCTGCAAGAATATCAGGAACTTCCTCCAGCTTGGGCCAGTTAAACTGGATATTTTGCCGCGTCGTGAAATGACAATAGTTTTTGTCGTAATTGCGGGCAATATGGGCTAATTTTCGCAGTTGTTTGGAATTCAGCAAACCATAAGGCCCTGCAATGCGCAACATTGGTGCATGCGTTTGAATGTAAAGTCCATTCCTTAGGCGTAATGCGCGATATTGATCTTCAGAAATTTCGCCTTTTAAAAACTGTTCGGTTTGCCTTCTAAATTGGGCTACCCGTTCGTCAACAAGGGTTTGGTCATTGTCGTTATACTGGTACATAGATGAGCGTTTGAAGTGCCTTTCTGGCGAATAATCATGGCCGGTAATCATATACTGTGCGCCATAAAATGACAAAATTAATTAGTTGGTGATAACATTAACAGTTAAAATTTGCTGTGTTTAATAACTATAAAAGATTTAGGGGGATATTTTTGTGCGATTTTTATTAATTTTGTTATCGATATTGCTGGTGCCTCAAATGGCAATGGCAGGCGGCTTTGAAAGCCTTGGACTTACAGGGACAGAACGCGGAATTTATACCGTTCTGATTTTTTTAATCGCTTACGGATTTGTAATGGCTGAAGAGTTTACTCACTTGAGTAAATCAAAGCCGGTAATTCTTGCAGCGGGCATTATCTGGGCGCACGCAGCTATTTTGGCATCTCAAAAGGGTGTTTCAGTTGAAGCAATGCACGAAGCTTTCGAATACAATTTGAAAGAATATGCTGAGCTAATGTTGTTCTTATTGGTCGCCATGACTTATATCAATTCAATGGCGGAACGCAATGTGTTTGAAGCTTTGCGCTCCTGGTTGGTAAGAAGGCAGTTTGGCTATCGTAAATTGTTTTTGATAACCGGCATCATTACTTTCTTCCTGTCTGCAGTGGCTGATAACCTGACGGCGGCTTTATTGGTCGGCGCTGTGGTTATGGCGGTTGGTGCAGATAATGAAAAATTTGTCAGTATCGGCTTTGTAAATCTGGTTGTTGCTGCCAATGCAGGCGGTGCGTTCTGCCCTTTTGGCGACATTACCACGTTAATGGTATGGCAGGCTGAGTATGCCGAGTTCTTTGATTTCTTCAAACTCTTTATCCCTTCACTAGTGAATTACGCAGTACCTGCGGCAGTTATGTATTTTGCAGTGCCTGATGAGCACCCTAAAGCCTCTTCCGAGGCGGCCGTCCAGTTAAAACCGGGGGCGATTCAAATTTGTGTATTATTTCTACTGACCATCGTCACTGCGGTTAGTTTTAAACAGGGTCTGCATTTGCCACCGTTTATGGGCATGATGGTCGGCGTTTCTGTGTTAATGCTTTACGGCTATCGTTTAAAAACAGTCTATAGTATTGAAGGTGATGATAAATTTGATATTTTCGACAAAGTACGTCATGCAGAATGGGATACCTTGCTGTTTTTCTTCGGCGTGGTGTTTGCAGTTGGTGGTTTAGGTTATATCGGTTATCTTGAACTGCTGTCAGGCGCTATGTACGATGGCTTGGGCGCAACCACGGCCAATATTCTGGTCGGTGTAATTTCGGCAATAGTTGATAACATTCCTGTGATGTTTGCGGTACTGAATATGAACCTGGACATGGATTTGTATCAGTGGTTATTGGTGACTTTAACCGCGGGCGTCGGTGGATCACTGTTATCTGTTGGCTCGGCTGCGGGTGTAGCTTTAATGGGGCAATCTGATCATAAATACACATTTTTCAGTCATTTAAAATGGACTCCTGCAATTGCTGGCGGTTACGTAGCCAGTATTCTTGCTCATTATGTGATTAACGGTTGATATCGCTGATAAGCACAGCACAACCCGTGCTGTGTTTTATTCTGATATACTGATTAAGGTCGAGGTCGATACCCATGCATGGAGTACGGCCTTTTCCATTTATGTTTAGCCCAATTTGCTGAGCATGATATTTCCTGTTTCTCCTCCTCGAAACTGATTCATTCCCGGTTCTTCCAATCCTTCTGCTTCGCTAAGAAACAAAGACTTATCACGGGCTATCAGGTTAGTCTTAAGGAATAGTACCTAAATAACCTGGACATAGGGAATTATCGCAGGAGCGGCTTTAGCCGCTAGCACTAAAATGTAAATGTTCAGGTTATTTTTATTCCTGACTAAAAAACGTGCATTTTTATTGTTGCCATCGCAACGAAGTTTGAATTTTATAGGTGTACTGTGACAAATAACACAACCCTCGGACAGGCATTGCTCAACAAACGCATGCTCATTTGTATTTTCACGGGCTTCAGTTCAGGTTTGCCACTGTATATCCTGATTGCTCTGTTACCCGCATGGTTACGCTCTGAAGGCGTGGATTTGAAAGCCATAGGTTTATTTGCACTGATTCAATTGCCGTTTACCTGGAAATTTCTTTGGGCACCGCTGTTTGACCGATTTAGGCCACCACTTGGCCGGCGGCGTGGTTGGCTCTTTATCTGGCAAATGGCCTTGCTGCTATCCATTCCGGCATTTGGCATGCTGCATCCTGACCTGGATTTATGGACAATTGCCTATCTGGCTGGGATCGTGGCATTTTTCAGCGCCTCGCAGGATATTGTGCTGGATGCCTATCGACGTGAATTATTACTGGATAATGAACTGGGTCTGGGTAACGCCATACATGTTAACGCCTACAAAATCGCCGGCCTGATACCGGGGTCTTTGTCTCTTATCCTGGCCGATCATTTGCCGTGGAACAGTGTGTTTTTAATTACCGCCCTGTTCATGCTGCCGGGTATCGTTATGACACTTTTCGTGAGTGAACCAGCGCTAAAAAACGGCGCGCCAAAAACACTCAGAGCTGCAGTGGTTGAGCCATTTCAGGAATTCATCGGTCGCAATGGTTTAAAGTCAGCATGCCTGGTGCTCGCCTTCATCTTTTTTTACAAGCTGGGTGACAGCATGGCTACCGCGCTAGCTACGCCGTTTTATCTCGATATGGGGTTCAGCAAAACAGAGATTGGGCTCATCGCTAAAAATGCCGGTCTGTGGCCCAGTGTCATGGGCGGATTGCTCGGTGGCGTCTGGATGCTCAAGCTCGGAATAAACCGCGCTCTGTGGCTTTTTGGCATGATACAGATGGTCGCTATTCTGGGCTTTGCCTGGCTTGCGACCTTAGGCCATAGTCTGCCCTGGCTGGCCATGGTCATTGGCATCGAGGCACTGGGAGTAGGTTTGGGCACAACGGCCTTTGTTGCCTTTATCGCCCACACCACGCATCCACTTTACACCGCCACGCAATATGCTTTATTCACTAGCCTGGCAGCAGTGCCGCGCACCTTTGCCAATGCAGCTACTGGTTATTTGGTTGAGTGGTTCGGATGGATGTCTTTTTTCCTGTTTTGCTTTGTCATTGCGATTCCGGGTATGTTGCTTTTGCTTAAAGTTGCGCCATGGAACGGACATCAGAAACTGGCGGGTGCTGGATAGCACCCATTGGGGAATCCTGGCGTCCTCTGGCTAATGTCTTAACTGGATTGGTGCCTCAAACAACACGAGCCTACAAGTCATAATCCATAATTAGCAGTGCATGGTCGGAAAAACGTTCGTCTTTATAGATGGATGTGGCAGTTACTTTATCTTTCAGAGCTGCACGCACTTATTATTTGAATTTGATAATCGATGCGCCAGCCACCATTTCTGACCTCTGTTTGACCACCAAGTGTTTTGCTCTGCTTCCTGGTTGATAAATCTGAACGCATCCAGCCAATGTCCATTTGCAAATAATTTATCAGCAAGCCCTTTCTTCGGGTAAAAACCCAGAGTTCTTTTGATTTTCACGCCAATTTTTTAAGTCGATTTTTTTTGTGGTCAATATTCCAGTCACCGCAGATGATGTAATTACGGCCATAGGGCAAAAACGATACATAAAGTAAACTTGAAGGCTTGTCTGTCTTCTCCTGAAGATCCGGAAGGTAAATAAAGCTAGATAACGCTTAAGTTACCAAATTGAGCTTCAATAAAACGGCCTTCAGCGTCAGCATCAAGCCAACCTATCCCGCTGATGATTTTATCTGGCTGTTTTCTGCAATATAGAGCGACTTTGCTATATCCCTTTTTTCGCATCATGATAAGAACAGTGATAGTCCTTAGGATAAAACGGGTCGCTATTTAAGCTGGTGTACCTGTGCTTTTGTTTCTTGCAGACAAATAATGTTGGCATTTTGCAGTTGCATCCAGGTAAAGAAGCCTTTGCGTTCTGCGGATCGGATGCCGTTGATATTTAAAGTAATGATGCGTATAAAAATAACAGGGGTTGCCAATTGTTAATGAAAAACGTATTATAATGGGTTCTTTAATAAGTATGTATCCCCGTTGTGGGTAATGTGGAAGTGATATGAAACCAGAAATTCATCCTGAATATAAACAAATTACTGTGACCTGTGGTTGCGGCAATTCATTTGCGACCGGTTCTGTATTAGGTAAGGATTTACAGGTAGAGGTTTGTTCTTCATGCCATCCTTTTTATACAGGCAAGCAGCGTGTTGTTGATACAGCGGGCCGTGTTGATAAATTCCGTAAAAAATACGGAAAATAAAAAAAGCTGTAGATTTAAGATTCCGCTTATAGCTCAGATGTTTTTAAAAAAGCGTGCGCTATCGAAAGATTCACGATCAGCTTTAAAAGTGCTTACTTGTATGCGGATAATGAGCAGAATAACACAGTACATCAACCACTCGTCAAAAGAGCAGTTGATGTACTGGTTCATTGCTTCATGTCATTGAATTATAAACCTTATGATACATGACCTGTGCAATGTAAAAATGAAACAGAGATTCATGAGAACCTCGCCGGACTCACCAGCTTCAGCGACTGAGCCGTAGTGATGTTTTGTCTGGCTGTATTGGCACAAACTCCACTCAATACCCCCCACTCCTATTCAATATTTACCTTTAGAGCAGGTGCTACAGACTTGTCTGAAGGTTGAGAACGCTTTAACTATTTCCTCATGGTCAAACTGCAGCAAAATAGTTCTTCCATTCTGTTTTTCGGGTTAGCGCTAGCCGGAGACCAGCTATAATTAATTCTTTATAGCTCATCATAAAATGCTTACCTTGCTCAATAATTAGAAAAAGATGGGCATTACAATCTATGGGTCACATTAATGATCAAGTTTTTAAGGGTACATCATGAGCTGGTTTAATCGGAAACAGAATGCTGTCCTCAGTATTGATATCAGTACAGCTGCTGTAAAGTTACTGGAATTGAGTCGAATGGGTACCCGTTACAGAGTTGAAAGCTTTGCTGTAGCACCTTTGCCTCAAGATGCCTTTGTTGAAAAAAATATTGCAAATGTCAATGTGATAGCAGAGGCAATAAAAGTTGCTTTAAAACGTTCTGATACAAAACTAAAACAAGCGACTGTTGCGGTTTCAGGATCTGCCGTTATAACAAAGATTATAACAATGCCCGGCTCATTGACTGATGATGAGATGGAAGGACAGATCATGATTGAAGCGGATCAATATGTGCCTTATCCGCTTGATGAAGTTAATTTCGATTTTGAAGTGCAACGTGTAAACAAAAACAACCCTGAAATGGTTGATGTACTATTCGTGGCATCCAGAAGAGAAAATGTTGATGACCGGGTCGAGGCATTATTAAAATCCGGATTAAAAGCCGGCATTGTCGACGTTGAGTCATTCGCCATGGAAAATGCTTTTTCATTGCTGTCCGACCAGTTTGCAGATTCAACAGACGCTCAGACCGTTGCTATTGCTGACATAGGATCAACAGTGGCAACGTTGAATATATTGCAGGATGGCAGGGTTGTGTATACACGGGAACAAGGATTTGGTGGTAAGCAATTAACCGAAGAAATTCAGCGCCGATACGGACTCTCTTACGAAGAAGCTGGTTTGGCAAAAAGACAGGGCGGATTGCCGGACAACTATATAGCAGATGTGCTTGATCCATTTAAAAGAGCAATGGTTCAACAAATTCAACGCTCGTTGCAGTTTTTTGTGTCCTCAAATGCGCATAGAGGGATTGATACCATAGTTCTGGCCGGCGGTTGCGCTTCGATACCGGGCATTGACAAGTTGGTTGAAAAAAGTTTAGGAGTGCCCGTTTATATCGCCAATCCTTTTATAAACATGACCCTATCCAATAAGGTAAAGCCTCTGGCTTTGACTAATGATGCGCCAACAATGATGATTGCCTGCGGATTGGCATTAAGGAGTTTTGACTAATGGCGAAAATCAACTTACTACCCTGGCGAGAAGATCTACGTAAGCAAAAGCAGAAAGATTTTCTTAATGCAATGGTGCTATCGGTCCTGTCTGG